>CAYJUJ010000027.1:0-11735 GCA_964373325.1 uncultured bacterium | reverse complement strand
CACCGAACCTGTGCTATAGCAGCCCTTGGTGAAACAAAAATAAAAGCCTTAGAAGTTAAAGACATTCATACTAGCCCTAAAATTCCTCCAGAGGAAATGCCACAATGATAAAGGAATTCTTTGTAAAAAGAGCTATTAAAAAGGAAAAAAAGAGATTTCCTATTCCCGATAATCGCTTCCCTATAGAAGAGCTTTTTGTTAAAAATTTTCTTCCCGAATTTTCAGAAATTGAAAAAAAACCTCTTGAATTACTCCTCTGGTCATTTATACGAACCTACAAACCCACTCTATTCCTAGAGGTTGGAGAAAAAAAGGCCCTCTCTCCTTTAATTATAAGAGCACTGAACAAAAATCAGAATGAGGCAAAGTTTATTGAAGTAACTAATAAAATAGCTATGGAATTCTCTAATCAACCTGTAGCTATTTTTTTTGAAGATAAAACTCAAAAAGACTGGCTAACAATAGGAAAAAAACTAATCACTTCTTTTTCAAATATTCAATTCCTAGCATTTTATGGGTTTCAGAAACATACATAATGCCTCAATGCAAGAAGAGTTAAAATAATAAATTTTTATGACAAATACCTTCTCAAAAAAAACTTCCATCTTTTAATTCAGTCCGATGAATTTAGTCAAAAATATAGCAAGCAAAACGAAAATAATAATTCAAAAATAGCTATCATTTACAGCACTTATCTTAAAGAAAACGAGAGCGAAAAACCGTGTAAAACTTAGCTTATTTTACCCTTGTCTACCTTAAAACAAGGGATTAAAGTTAAATCAGGAGAAAAAAGTAGTGATTTAAAATGAGAGTTCTTTTTCTTTTAACAACTGTTGGCTCAACCGTTAAAGCCCACCATGCTACTGGTTTTCTTTCTTCCGTACTTAAAAAAGGGGGGCATGAAACAGATTTTGCTGAGCTCAATAGAGTCAGCGGCAGTTTGCTGGATAAAGAGATAGCACGTTTTAAACCAGATGTTCTAGCAGCAAGCTCGGTCATGCAACAGATGCCTTATACCTCTTTCTACATTAACTATAGTAAAAAGAAATATCCTCATATTAAAACTGTATTAGGTGGAACTCATCCTATTTTAAAACCTCAATGTATTGAAGAAATTCCAGGGCTTGATGCACTCTGTATTTCAGAAGGTGAAATGCCCCTTCTTTGGTATGTTAACTCCATTCAAGAAGGAAAACCACGCTTTGACATCCCTAGTATGCGCTTTCGAGTGGGGGGAGAAATTATAACCAACCCCAACACATACGCTATGAGTGAAGAAGATATGGCCGAGTTTCCTCTCCAAGATAGACTTGTTTTTCCAAGATATAGAAATGCTGATCCAAATAAACCTTTAGGATGGAATCCCAGAGTACTTTGGTCCAGAGGGTGCCCTTATGCGTGTAGCTATTGTGCCGTTCCATCTATCAGAAAAATTTTTAGAGAACCTCTTAAGGCTAGTAAAACAAAATATATTAGATATCCCCCAGTAGATCGTTGTATTGAAGAAATTGAAATGCTGGCTGATCGCTGGAAGTTTGACACTTATATTATTGATGATGACGTTTTTACTACTCGTAAAGACTGGATTCTTGAGTTTGCTCATAAGTATCCAGAGCATTTGAAAAAACGCGTTAAATATGAAGCTAATCTTAGAGTAGAATCTGTAGATAAAGAAATCATGATTGCTCTCAAAGAAACTGGCTGCAATCTTCTAAAATTTGGTCTTGAAAATGGAGATTATCACCTACGTAAGAAGATTCTTAAACGCCCTATTACTGATGACATGATCGAAGAGATTTTTTCTTGGGCCCATGAGGTAAAAATACCAGCTCACACATTTAATATCATTGGTATACCAGGTGAAACAAAAGAAACAGTTTGGAAAACAATTAAGCTTAATAGAAAAATAAAACCAGCAAGAGTGCAAATTACCATTTTCTTCCCTTACTATGGAACTCCTCTTGGAGATGAAGCCCGGGATCAAGGCATGGTCGTTAAAGAAACAGATAGTTATTTTTCTGGAGCTGCGGTTAAGCTTGATACTCTTACCTCTAAGCAAATTGAATTTTATGCGAGTTGGTTTAAATTTCTAGTGTACATGACTTATAATCCGAAACTAGCTTGGCAACAGCTGTGGGGTAAAACTTGGGTAAGGGTTATTGGTAAACTCAAAGCAGAACTTCGTAAATTGCGTGCTCAAAAACCACTTCCACGCAAACTCCAGGTTGAAACGCTGGGCTCGGATGGGGAAATGCCTGAGGTTCTTCCTCAATATGACATTGAAGATTTCGACAAAGACTTCCTAGAAGTCAATGCTGAAGCTAAGACACAAGCAAAAAACCAATCAGAAAGTCGCTGTTAAAAAGATATATTGTCTTCACTTATCTCTTATCACTTAACCCTTTTAAAGTTTCTTCTATAGAAAATTTTACGAAATTTTCCCCAAGATGAGTCGTCAGAAGTGTATTATCAATAAGACAAGAGTATTTGAGATATTCAATGAGATAATCTGGGAAAACACTAGTTAAGCTTCTAATAATTTTAGCTAAAGGAGTCATAAGAAAAAGAGGGAAAGGGAACCCTCGATTTCCACATATTTTTAATGCTTCCTTTAAAGTAACTAAATCTCCCGGTGCTACATTATAAACACCAGTAGGAATTTTTTCTAAAACCTGAACTAAAACAGAAGCCATATCCTCTTCATGAATGAACTGAAAAGAAGGGTTATAATCGATAGGATAAGGAGAATGAGGGTTAGAAAGATAGCGTGTCATGACATTCTTAATACGAGGTCCAATAATATTACAGGGGCGCAAAACAACAGTTTCAATTTTATTCTGATTTTTCCACATCCAATTGGTGGCTGTATAGTCCATTTCAACCACATCTCGTAAAGCTGGAAAATGAATACTAGCCCTTAAAGGAGATTCTTCATCAAGAAAAACAGAATTGTCCGGATAAGCACCATAAACGTGAAAGGTGCTAAGAACAACAACCTTCAGAACTCCCCTTTCTAAACACAGCTCTAAAATTCTTTTTGTTTCAATGAGATTAAATTCAAGTCTCTTCTCGAAGGTTAAAGATGGTGAAAGTGTTGCATGACTAAGTCTTCCCAAATGATACACCGTATCAAACTTGCGAGACCTAAAAAGCTTTTCAAAATCATTTCTTTGGTAACGAATTTCCTTACATAAAACACCTTTAAGATCTTTTATCTTTGAAATCTTTCTTGAATCAACCCCTAAAATTTGAGCATCTGGATACCTTTCCTTCAAAAGTTTTGCGGTCAACTGCGCAAGGCCACCTGCAATTCCAATAATAAGAATTGATTTAATCTCAGCCAAAATAGCCTCTTCTTTTTTTTAAGCCCTCATGAACCATTTCTTGTATATTTGTTTTTATTTTTTCCACATTTTTTTCAATATTTTTCTCTTTTAAAATCCTGGAAACCGAAATAGGCTCCCCAATATAAATATCAACGGGCGAAGGAAGTGGTAGAAAACTAGGCGTCACAGGAAGCGCTGGCAATCTTAACCATTGAGCTAGAGATTTCATATGAAATACATAAGGATAATAGTCTTCTGCACCAACTACGGCATTCGGTAAATTATCGACACCTGTGGCTTCCGCCATTTTAAAAAATCCAGAACTAAAATGCTGTAACTTGTAAAACTGAGAAGTCGATTTTGCAATACCTTGCAGCCCTTCAGGAAAAACTAAAATAGACTCTCCTTGTTTTAAAAGATAAGTGCAATTTTTTCGATCACCCAAAACACTTCCTATTTCTAAAACCCACTCCCCTACAAAAGGTAGTTTTGGTAAAAAACGTTCAATCATCGCACGAAGAATTCTGGGTGGTGAAACTTCATTTAAGAAGGTCATCATAACGAGTAAAGCATCAATAGCAATTTGTCCGGAATGGTTAGCAATAACAATATAGGGACGATTTTGAATGCGCTCTTTATTAAAAACACGAACACGGAAGTAATATGTGTAAAACCACCAAACTATTTCAAAAAACTTCCGATGCCAATTGAGATCAAGCCCCCAAGGATCATTTTTATTCCTATAGCGCTTTCTCAATTGCTCATAAATAGGATCAAACTGAGACTTTGTTTTAGAGTTGTAAGTAAACATTGAAATTTGGAGGTGACAGGGATCGGTCCCAACTCCTCGCGCTCACCGCGCTCGGGTCGTCAGCCACGCCTCGCCAGCCACCAGAGTACTGGTGCCGGCTGGCTCCGGCATTCGATCCTGTCTTCCGTTGCAATTGCTCTTATTCATCGCAATTGCTCATTAAAGGCTCCAATTCTCTCTTTTAGAGAGAATTGGAGGTGACAGGGATCGAACCTGCGACATCCAGCTTGCAAAGCTGGCGCTCTCCCAACTGAGCTACACCCCCATATGCGTGCTACACCCCCGTATATTTTGTCATTCTGAACGATAGTGAAGAATCTCCGTGTTGTAAACGGTGAAAAATACTAAGCAGCTTTTTTGAGAGTTACATCTAAAACAGAAAAACTTCCCACCTTTGGCTGTACAAGTTTAGCATAATCTTTATACTTCATCTTTACAGTGTCACGATGAGAGCCAGCTCCAAAAACAATATAGTCACTCTGAGCCAAAGCTTCATCCACAACCACATCTAAATTATAAAGATTACCAAAAGGTGGCATAGCACCCACTTGGCAGTCTGGAAAAAGTTCTTCTAAATCCGATTCAGTCGCCAAACTACATTCTTGATCCCCCGTTATTTGCTTTAGTTTTTCTGTCACAACATGATGCGTGGCAGGTAGTACTGCCATTTCAAAATGTCCGTTTGTTTTAAAAATCACTACCTTAGCAAAAATTTTACCAGACACGTGCTGAGCTTGTGCTGTTTCCTGAGATGTGTAAGCCTCATGATGAGTTAGGCATTCAAAATCAACCTTACTATTTTCTAGATAATTAAGAAGCTTTTTAAGTATAGCCATAAAACCCTCCTCTCTTGTCTATGTCACTACTTATCGGCAAAAAAAAATAAAAAATTAGAAAAATCCATGGGTGGCGGCTTTCTTGCTCACATCTCCTAGTTTTCCTAATCCTTGAAAGCCGGATTTAGAATGAATGTAGCGGTTAAATTCTCCCCAACCAGAACTGTGCTTAGAAAGAAAATCATCCATGCGATAAAGCTTTGAAACCGAATATCTTGAAATATGATCCTTAAACTCCTCATTGCTAGAAGGAAGCCAAATGGCTAAACCACGCGTTGCTCCAAAAACAGACGGTTTATAATAAAAATCAGACGAAGCTCGAAAAGGAGCAACACGACTCATAGCATCTTGAAGCCCTATTATTTTATCTTTCAATTTTTTCTCAGCTAAGCTCAAAGTATCAAGATCTTTTCTATTGAGCATAAGATTTAATAAAACAGAAAAATAATATAAATCCTGTGTGAGCCCTGAATATACAAAAGTCTGTCCAATAAGATACCTCACAGCATCATAACGTTTTCCTTCTAAAAGAGGATCTTCCTTAAGATATTGCATCAAAGCCTCCCCAAGTTCTGTTAAAACGTATGGGAAAAAACGTTTTAGTTCATGCGCAAAGATAACTGTCATAATGGCTCTTTCATCGTTTCCTTGAGAGCTTGTAGAACCACCTGAGTAGCTACTTCTATACAAATCTGGAATTTGGCGTACCCAGTTTTCTGCTGAATCTCTTTTTTGAATACCCCCTAAAGGAGCGTCCATAAGGGCTTTTAAAATACTTCGATATGGCCAACCCATTTTCCCTTCCATGTTGGCAGAGCCTACAATGTAACGAACCTGTTTTTTAAATTCATACGCAACCTCAAGCATCTGCATAAGACAGGCATCGGATGCATAAACATCAATAGGCTGACTATCTAAGTAAG
Source organism: uncultured bacterium (assembly GCA_964373325.1). GTDB lineage: Bacteria > Bdellovibrionota > JACOXK01 > JACOXK01 > JACOXK01 > CAYJUJ01. The sequence continues at coordinate 5,839 of CAYJUJ010000027.1, read as the reverse complement.
TTGCACTCACATGGGACAAAACACTTCTTAACTCTGGTATGGTGAGGTGCGCTTCACCCTCTTTTGTGCTCTCATCAAAGGAAATTCCCCCTTGAGGGTGTGTTTTATTCTCACGATATTTTTCTATTTCTTCAGGGGGTAATGGGGTTGTTATGCCAGATAAATCAAGATGAGAAGGATAGGTTTTAAAATCTTCTGAAATTTTGGCATCCCACCCCATGCCGTGACTCCATACAATAACGGCATAGTGTTTTGCAGGATAGTTTTCAAAAGCAAAATTTAAGAAATCACGTAATGCCTTTTTTGTTCCGCTGTTTATTTCAGGCAAATATTCAACAATAGGGGAGATCATTCTTGTCTCATCAAAATCCAAAACATCATCTAATGTCCACTGACGATAAGCTCTTGGATTCTTGGCCACTTCTGGATCTTGGCTCAAATGAAACCTTTTAACACCTGTATTTTGAATAGTATCCAGTTGTACAACAACATCGACTGAGGTCGTAGAGCCAAGAGACTCCATTTCATGAAGATCAAGATAAGAATAGGGAGAAAGATTATTATCAGCATTCATGAAGACGAAAACAGACCACTCTTTATAACAATTTTTGCGATCTATTATTTTTTGAAATTCGGTGTAACCTTCATTTCCTTTTTCTGTTTTTTTGGCATGTTTTTCATAGTTATAGATATATTCAGAACGAGCTAATTTTTTCTCTCGCCGCCAGTACTGCTCGCAGGATATCTTTCCTCTGTCATCCTGAGGCGAAGCCGAAGGATCTCCAAAAAGAAAAGAACATAAACAAAAAAAAGATATCACGAGAATCGTCATCCTGAGCAAAGCGAAGGATCCATTCCTTACTGGATTCTTCGGCTTCGCCTCAGGATGACAAAACATAGACAAGACCTATCGTGCGGCTTGACCAATCAAATAATCAATCACTGTTGCTAAAGGAGATTGATCACCCAAGCCTTGAGAATCCCTTGATGATGAAGAAGAAAGCTGGGCGGCATTTAAAGTAACTCCATTGCTCTCTAAACCCACATCTAGAATTTTCTTAAGACTTTCCCGCGTTCCATTAAATTGAATGCCATTTTTAGACAAATATTCATCAACAGAATTGGTTGGGGTTTTTGAAGAAACTGGATCCCAAATAAAATCAGGGTGCTTATTCTGATACCATTCTCCTCCAACAACCTCTCCTCTTCTATCTAATTCCAAATCATAAATATAATCTGCTGTTACGATTTGATCTGGCCGTGACTCTCTATGCTGAGGTCTTGTTTCAACAACATAGGAAAGCCTCATTGCTATACCCACCAGAGAAGCAGGTCTGAAAGCAATTCCACTTTCACTTTGTTTTTGCTTCCAATACTTTTCACGAAGTTTACCAAATTTATCACCTGAAAAACCGTATGGTTGAAGCGCCTCTTCTAGGTTTTCTGTTGTTTCAAGAGTTTTGGGATTAAAATAAATAAGCTCATAACCTACAACTGGTTGATTCCAAACCTCGTAATCATAAGTAGCATCAATAACAAAGCTCTCTCCTTTTGAGAGCTTATTAGCTGCAATCAAGTGCCATGTTGCTGGGTTTGTATCAAAACAATCCTCATCAACAACTGCACCTGTTTCACTATCCGTTTTCACTTTATCCGCCTTAATGTTGCAACGCCCACCGACAAAACGGCTCTGTGAACGAGAATGCGCCCATTTTAAAACGGCTAAAGATTTTAAATCATCCACATGAAATAAAACCTTATCTCCATTAGCCCCTGTAATGGAAACGCCATTCTTAGGTCGTGGTACTTTATAAGCCGCTGCTGCCCATCCATGACAAATTCCCATCCAGTGTTCCACTTCTCCCTCTACAGATGTAACACCAACAATACGACCATCACCATCTCTTTTAAACTTTACATCACTTAAATATTGAGCTCCTTCTAATTTAAGTCCCGTTGTCAGTGTAAAGTTAGGATCTCCAACTAAGACATCATATTTTTCTGCTGGTGAATAGTGATCAACAAGTTTTGGATCTGCTACAGGGCCTCGCAAATTGAGATACTCTCTGGGTTGCACATAGGAGTTAAAAAAATCCATCCAGCCAGAATAGACCTGCCCTTCTCCATATCTTACAGATGAAGAACCAAATTTAAGTGCCCAATAATCAGAAGACCATGGAATATTTTTAACTTGGGCGCTTCGAGGTAGTTTCGCTATGTTTTTCTCAAACTTTGTGGTTCCTAAAAGATCTTGTGGCTGGTCGTTTCCTTCCCAAGGACGACGACCTCCAGAATTAAGTGCACTTGGGTCACCGGCGATTTGATTCCTGCTCCAGGTGCTAGCTTCATGTGACATTTCTTGCAAGTTTGCCCAGATGCCTCCCAACTGATTTCGTAATTCAATATAGGCAATAGCATTAGAATAGTCTTTTCCTGGCAGAAGATTAATAACCGATTTAGGATCTTCTTTAAATTTTTGTAAAAATTCTTTTACTGTAAGCCCTTCACGCTGAGTATTTTCAGGCGCTTTTTCTGTTGCCTCTTGCGAAATAGCAACAAGCGCAAAAACCATAACCAACACAACAAATACCACCGAATAATACTTCCACAACTTCATAATACTTCAACCTCCCTTTTTTCTTTGTCATCCCCGCCTTTATTTTGAAAGAGGGGATCCATTCCTTTAATAATTAACTTCAAACCACAACCAAACCTTTGCGTGCGATTGTCATAGACTGATATATTGAGACGGTCAAGTAGATTTTATTAAAATTCTTAAACAAATGTTAATACCTGTCGATTTTTTGCCCCAAAACCAACAGTTGGTTTTGGGTTTTAAAAAAAACTAAACTTTTTCTAAAATATTCCGATCCTATTTAAAGAGTTAAACCAAACACAAGGAGGAACGCATGAAAACTATCAACTACACAGAGCTTACAAACATGCTCGAGCCTGGAAAAAAACATCCTATTTTGGTAAACGTATTGCCCAAAAAGGATTTTCTAAATCATCATATCCCAGGTTCTATCAACATTCCAGCTGAGCAAGTTGCTCAAAAAGCAAATGAGCTTTTTGCAAAACATGACTGGGTTGTTGTTTATTGTGCTAACGAAAAATGTGAAGCTAGCCACAAAGCTGCTGAAACTTTACACAAAGCTGGCTTTACAAATGTTTTCCGCTTTATTGGTGGAGTAGATGAGTGGAAGAAACAAAATAATTATCTCTGTTGTGAAGGCAAAACTCCAACAGCCTGCGCTGCTTAGTAACAGACTTGTCATCGCGAAACGCGGGTCCCTCCCTACGGTCGGGATAAACTCAGGCAGGGATCCAGAATATTTTAAATCCTGGATTCCTGCTTTCGCAGGAATGACAAAAAAACAAGGCGGCGTCCGGGTTCGAACCGGAGCATAGAAGTTTTGCAGACTTCCGCCTTACCACTTGGCTACGCCGCCAAACAATATTCTTCCTTTTTACTTTAGATAATATAGATAATCAACAAGAAGAAAACCCTTCTAAAACTAACTGACGTTTTTTGTCAGTCGGTTTTAATGAACATGCCCACTCGTTTGTAACCAGCGGACTGTCCTAGAAATAGCTTCACGAGCTGGGAGGGGATTAAAACCTAATTCTTTCTTAGCCTTTGAATTGTCCACAAACCAATATCGTACAGCATAATCTAAAACATCACTTGCAATTGGAGGCTTTACTTTCAATTTTTCCAAAAGATAAACAACCCCTACAAGTAAACCATTTGGCACACGAACCACTTTTCTTTTCTTGCCAGCTGCTTGAAGTGTCACTCTTGCAATTTCAGCAATCGTTAAATTTTCGCTTGATAAAATATAGCGCTCCCCTACTCTTCCCTTTTCTAAAGCTTGAACAATACCTTTCGCAACATCTTGAACATAAACAACACCAGTTCCACCATGGGGCACAACAGTTGGCCAATCTTTAATAAGATTAACAAGATTACCAGCCGTTATAAATTGATCATCTTCTTCTCCATACACTTCAGATGGATTACAAATAACTAGAGGTAAGCCTTTTTTGAGATATTCATTCGCTATTTTTTCAATTTGATGTTTCGCTTTAGCATAAATGAGAGAAGAATTTTGAAGCCAAAATGAAGTTCCTTCATTGAAAATTTCTTTTGGATTTTCTCCACCATTCACTGCGGCAGCGGAACTTACATGAACTATTCTTTTAACTTTCTTTTGAAGAGCAACTTCAAAAACATTGCGAGAGCCTTCAATAGCTACCTTCTCCATGGCACCACTGCGAATTTGATCCCATGAAGAAATGCAGGCCAAGTGAATCACAGCATCACATCCTTCCATGCCTTTTTCTAAAGAGGATTTATCAAGAATATCGCCTTGAACTTTTTCGAAATTAAGGTTTTGAAGACGATGGATTTGACTCGTTTTGCGCAATAAAAGTCTAACGCTATAACCTTGTTTTAAAAGCTCTCGAACAACGCGAGAGCCTATGAACCCATTTCCTCCTGTTACAAAAACTTTCACTTCTGTTCCTCTGAAGAACCTTCTTTCTTTTCTTCTTTCTGATTTTGTTCTGCATTCTTCACTTCTTTTTCCAACATTCCTTCAAAAAGCCCTGTTAATTGATTCACTGTCACAATCGCCATCATTTCCTCTGGCGTTCGATCACTTGAGTGTGGTGAAATAATGGGATTTATCCTAGATGTAAGCACAAAAACCTCTCCCGCAACTTCGGAAGTTACTTTGCCTCTTTTTTTAAGCCCCGCCATTAAAGACTCTGCCTGCATCTTTATTTTTTCAAAATGTTCAGCCCAAAACAACCTCACCAATGCTGGTCTATTAAGACTTGGCTCAATAGACTCATAACTAGGATCTTCTTTGACCCTCTGCCACACAAGTATATTTAAATTAATAACGGTACTTTCAATGTTAAGATCCACTTCTGGAAAGAAAGGAAAAAGAGTCTCAAATCCCACTAAAAATGTTTGGACCTCCGCCTCTAAATTAGAAGTCATCTTAGGTGCTTTTGTTACTTTCTCTGTAAGTGTAGTTGCCTTTTCTAAAAAACCTTCATAAGCATCATGAGACATTTCCGAAAGAAGAGAATAAAAATACACTTCAGCTTTTCTTCTTTCTATGATTTCTTTCATGTCTGGAGATTCAGTAATGGCCTTGATATCTCTATTATATTTGATAGCAACTTTTTCTATTTCAACATAAAACTCTCCAAGTGCTTTTCTATCCACAAGAACAAGAGGTGCTGCTTCTTCATCATCATTTTCCGCATCACCCTCTGGTTGATTTTCTACTGCCTCTTTCTTTTCTGGATTATTTTCTTGATCGAGAGCTATTGCTATTTGCAAACGCCCAAAACCCAAAAACATGCAAATAACAAGAATGGTACTTAAAACAATTTTCTTCATCGTGAACCTCCTATCCGGGATCCAGATTTATACACAAATACATCCAGAAAACAACTGCCCAATTTGATGGCTGTCCTTTTTTCTCCAAAAAGTGACTGTCACTTTTTCTTGTCATTCCTAACCTCCTGAATTTACAAGTAAATTTAGCTCAAAATATCCTTAGTAATCATGTACTTAAATTGATATAATTAGAGTTAGGGTAGTACGTTTGTTGTGGCCAGCCGAAAGATCCAGAGTTACCTTTAGAAAAGCCCTTTTAATTCCGATAAACTCAAAAAGAGGAGTTTTTATGCAATGTTATAAGTTTTATGGAATTGGTATTGTTCTTTTTCTTTCATTTGCTCTTAATTTAGATGTGTTTGTTGGTGCACCATCTATTCAATCCAGATGGTATAATTTTTCATTAGCCCAAGGCCCAAA
>CAYJUJ010000026.1:0-12120 GCA_964373325.1 uncultured bacterium | reverse complement strand
AACAATTGAGCGTTAAAAGTTGCGTGGAATGGATAAAGAACTGTTAGAAAATTACCATCTTAAAGTCATGAAGTCTGTGAGTTTGAAAAAAGCTGCTTAAATAGCTCGAGAAGTATTTTTGCAATATTTTTGAGCTTCCCCTTTAACCTTTAAAAGACTTTGTTCAACTTCTTCTCTTTTCTTTTCAACCAATTCTTCAGATGCATCTTGTGGTACATAAATGGGATCTCCATAAACAGCAACCCCTCGAGAAAAAGGATAGGGAATAAACATGGAGTCCCACGATCTAAAAACAAATTTTCTTTTAAAATCACCACTACCAGGAACAATAGGTAATCCTGTATTTTTAGCTAGATAAATAATCCCCTTTTTCACTTTGTACTGAGGCCCCCTTGAACCATCAACAGCTAAAGCACCATCACAATCTTTTTGAATAAAGGGAGCCATCTCATAAAGAGCTTCAAAGCCTCTTTTACCTTGAGAACCCCTCACAACTTGAACTTTTAAGTATTTTAGAACTTTCGCTATAATCTCTCCATCGCTACTCATGCTCGCCATCGTACAAACTTTTCTTCCTTTACCGCAAAAAAGAGCTATAGCTGCTAAAAGATCTTGATGCCAATGAGCGTAAAGCACACCACCTTTTTGATCTTTTTCTTGTAGGGATTTTACAAATGAATCATTAAGATAACGAACTCTTAAAGTTAAACCGTAAATATAAATAAAAACCGCACCTAAAAAAGCGCAAAATTCAACAAAAACCTTCTTCATCAAACCTTATATAACATCCCCACATCTTACATTCAAGAAAGCTCATAAATCTAAAACAAGCTGTTTTTCCAATGGGTTACAATAAACTAACTACCCATACGAACACCTATTGCTAAAACCCTGTAAAAAGTATATATTGAGTTCCCTTTGTTTTGAAAGAATTTCATATGTTAAGGGACGATAAAAGAACCACCCAACTTAAAATTATCAATGAAGCTGCGCAGTTAATTCTATCGACTCTCGATCTTCAAAAGCTATATCACGATGTTCTTCAAAATATTCAGCGACGATTTGAATACTATCATCTCTCCTTCTGGCTCCACGATGCAAAAAAAGAAGAACTCATCTTAACTGCCCATGCCGGCTATAGTGAATCTAAAATTAAGCCCGGTTATAGGTTTTCAATAAACCAAGGTATTTTAGGGTGGGTAGCTAGAAATAAAACATCACGTTTAGTTCCAAATACTCGTGAAGAACCTCTTTACTGTGAATTAAGCCCTGAGTCATCTACCATTAGATCTGAAATTGCTGTTCCTGTAAAAACATCCACTCAATTTATAGGGGTGCTCGATATTGAAAGTGAAAAGCTTGCTGCCTTTGATGATTTTGATGTTGTAGTTTTAGAAACAATTGCAAATCAATTTGCTATAGGTATTGTGAATGCTCGCCTGTATGAAGAAGTAAAATCTTTCAATTCAGTTCTCAATACAAAAGTTAGGGAAAAAACTGAGGAGTTGAGACGAGCTCATGAAAAAATATTAGAGCAACAACGTCAGCTCAAGAAAGAAAACGTCACTCTTAAAACTATCATCAATCATCAAAATGCAGATACAGACCCTGTTGGTGAATCGGGTCCTCTTCAATCACTGCTTTCTATGGTCGATAAAATTGCTCCCACAAATGCAACTGTTCTTATTCAGGGAGAAAGTGGCACTGGGAAAGAACTCATAGCTAAAAGACTTCATGAAAGAAGCACACGAACTCATAAACCCTATGTCACCATTAACTGTGGTGCCCTTCAAGAAACACTTCTTGAATCAGAGCTTTTTGGTCATGAAAAAGGAGCTTTTACAGGAGCCCATGTGCAAAAAATTGGGCTTGTAGAAACAGCTGATGGAGGAACCTTGTTCCTAGATGAAATTGGAGAATTGGGCCCTGGTATTCAAGCAAAAATTCTCCGTTTCCTTCAAGAAGGAGAAATCTATCGTGTTGGTGGTAAAAAAGCTCTCAAAGTAGATGTAAGAATTATTTCAGCAACAAATAAAGACTTAGAAAAAGAAGTGCGTAACAAAACTTTTAGAGAAGATCTTTATTATAGAATCAATACAATTACCCTAAGAGTTCCGTCTCTTCGAAAAAGAAAAGAAGACATACCACTTCTTGCAAATTACTTTCTCAAAAACTCAAAATATGGTGGTATTTCTAATAAAACTATTTCAGAAGATGCCATGGGTCTTTTATCTGAATATGATTGGCCTGGAAATATTAGGGAACTTCAAAATGTTATTGAAAGAGTCAAAATATTAGCAGAAGACGATGTTATTAAAGCACATGATATTCAATACAACATCCAATTTCCGGTTAAGACAAGAGCTCATCTTCCAGACATCATGTCAGGAGGAACTGTACAACTTGAAGAATTAGAAAAAAGTCATATTTTGAGAACTTTAGAGCATTTCAAGGGAAACAAAACAAAGGCAGCACAAGCTTTAGGAATTACAATTAAGACGCTCTATAACAAACTTCACAAATATCAACCTGATCAAATCGAACACTAAGTTAGTTTTGACAAATATACTGCCTCAACCTAAGGTTGAAAATCGTTACCGGCCCGGTAGCTCAGTCGGTAGAGCAGCGGACTGAAAATCCGTGTGTCGGGAGTTCGATTCTCCCCTGGGCCATTCTAGCTCAAAAAACTGAACAACCATGATCAAAAAAAATCTGAAAGAAATCCAAGAAAAAATTGTAAAGACGTGCACAAGAGCTAATCGCAATCCCCAAGAAATCACACTGATTGGTATTTCTAAAAAACAACCACTAGAAAAAATGAAAGAAGCTTATAAGGCAGGACTTCGACATTTTGGTGAAAATACTGTTCAGGAGTTTTTAGAAAAATATAATAAACTACCTAAAGATGTTACTTGGCATTTTGTAGGGCATCTTCAAAAAAATAAGGTTAAGAGAATAATGGACAAAATTTCCTTTCTTCATTCACTAGATTCGCTTCCCTTAGCAGAGGAAGTTGAAAAAAGAGCTTTGCAAGTCGGGAAAATAATCCATTGCTTTATCGAAGTAAATATTGGCAGAGAAAAATTGAAGTTTGGCATTGATGAAAAAGAAATAAAAAACCTTTTATTCCAACTTAAAAAATCACCTCATATCAAAGTCATAGGTTTTATGTGTTTACCACCATTTGACTTAGAGGTTGAAAAAGTAAGACCCTATTTCTCTAAACTCAAGAAACTGGGTGAAACCTATAAGTTGCATAATATCTCTATGGGCATGTCCCACGATTTTGAAGTGGCTGTAGAAGAAGGAGCAACGCACGTCAGAATTGGAGAGGCGCTTTTTGGAAAAAGAAAGTGACAAAAAAGGGAATTTTAACCTCCTCATTGTTTAGCCATTTAACATCTCAAAAAAATGCATACCCTTTACACAAGTATCTAACATATAGAAATTATTAGTCTTTTTTTTATTGTCCTTGATTAATCACTATAAACTGACGACTATATAAAGGCATAAGCAAAGTTAAATGGTGCAAAAATGTTAAAAAATAGAGTAATATCAAGAACATATTCTAGTGATAGACAACTTGAGAGATGGCATGGGAATTGCTATATCAATAGGTAGATATGAAAAAATATGGTATTTTCATTTTGTTACTTTTGATCATAGGGGGAATTGGTGTGTTCAGCATTGGCCATACTAAAGGTGTTCAGGAAGTTCCAAAGCCAAAACAAGCTCCTTCACTTATGAACACGGTTATTTCCCGTATAATGCCTGTTAAACCCTATGCATCTACTTTCACAAGAAATACCTTGGATGCTACCAATCAATCTATCTCTCAAAAATATAGTGAGCTTATAAAAATGCGAGAGAATACAAATGGTGCTATTAGAAATATTGAAAAACAAATTTTCAACGTTTTTAAAGATACCGCTAAAAGCGAATTAAAAGAAGTCTTTTCTGCTATGATTTTTGGAACTTCAAGGACTCAATCCTTGGCAACGCCTAATAAAGTAGCTTTAGGAACCCTTAAACCTCGTGGTTTGTTTTTTAATCCTGTTTTAAAAATCAATGCCTTTAAGCAATCTTTTGAATTAGGCGGAGAAAAAGACTTGGGACAAGACTATACTGCTAAAGCAACTTTTAACTCAAATCACTTACTTTTAAAAGGTGTGCTCAGCAAGAAAATTAACCAAGACTTTTCTCTTAATTTTCAAACTTATCAACAACTTTCAAATGAGAAAAATAAGGCTATTCAGTTTGGCATTAATTTTAACTTTTAAGTTCCACAAAGCTCATTATAGTTGTCTCTAATTGAACATCATTAAGCCTATTAATTTCCTGAATACCTGTAGGACTTGTAATATTGATCTCAATAAGAAAATCACCAATCACATCAATTCCTGTAAAATAAAGACCATTTTTTGCAAGCCAAGGTCTTAAAGTATTGCAAATTTCCAAATCCCTTTTAGTTAAATCTGTTTTTCGGGCTTGCCCTCCTACATGGAGATTGGCTCGCAAATCTTTATTTTGTGGCACCCGAAGTACTGCTCCTAAAGGTTCCCCGTTAAAAAGAATGATTCTTTTATCTCCATTTCTACTTTCCGGTAGATATTTTTGTGCAACAACTGCAATGCCCCCCTCTTCTGTGAGCATCTCAATAAGAGAGTTTTGGTTAAGATCGTCTTCATCCACAATAAATATACTTTTGCCACCATGCCCATAGATAGGCTTCACCACAATCTTTCCACCCACTCTTCTTTGAAAATCTCTAATCTGAGTTTTATCAGCTGAAACGATTGAGAGAGGAGTAAGATTTGAAAAATGAAATACGCAAAGTTTTTCGTTATAACTTCTTAAAGAAGATGGATTGTTAATAATAAAAGTATCTTGAGAGGCAAGCTCTAAAATATACGTGGCATAAATATAGTTTTGATCAACAGGTGGGTCTTTTCTCATAAAAATGACATTGAATTCTTTAAGTTTCATCTTTTTCTTATCAAGAAGCTTCCAACAAGTTTCTGACCTTTCAACCCAAACTTTTTTCATAAGAGCCCCTGGTTCTTCATCCATAAAAAGATCAGCAATTTCACAGTAGTAAATTTCATGCCCTCTTTGTTGAGCGAGAAGCATAAGCACAAAGGTACTATCTGTATTAATATTTATGGATTCGATTGCATCCATCACAAAGGCTATTTTCATGTATAAAACTCTCCCTCATAACCAACTGCTAAAGTACTGATTTGAGAAATAACTTCATAAATTTCATCTTTAAAATCAACTGGTTTAAATGTACCACCTTTAACATTAAGATTTTCTTCATCTGACTTACCACAATTAACTCTTATAAAGCCACCCACAAGAGATTTATCCACCAAATAGAGAACAGGTTCCCCTATACAATCTCCAATCATCTGAGAGGCAGGAACACCCTCTTGAATAATGATATCTGTAATAGGTTTTTTTGATTTTCCATAAAACATTTCTTGTTTTTGCTTGCGACTTAAATGCAATACCTCCTCTCCATCATAAACAGTTAAGATTCCCATTCCATAGGTGCCAGAATTATTTTTAATGAAAACAAAGGGGCGCCTCTCTATTCCATATTCACTATATTTTAGTTTCAAAAGATTTAAAACACCAGCTACTTTTTGGGCTACATTTGCTAATCCTTCTCCACTTCTAAAATCAACATTTTGAACTCTTTCGACATAAGTTGAAAAGAGCCAAGGGTCTATATTTAACATGGTTGAAAATTCCCTCATCAAGCGATGATAGCACTGTAAATACTGGCTTTTTCTTCTCTGAAACCATCCAAGTCGAGGATTCGGACAAACAGGCTCGTGAAGTGATAATAACCTTTCATCAAGAGCATCTGAAAAATCATTGTTCACCAATACAAAATCTACTTTTTGATTATCAACTTCCAACACGTGATTTTTGATGTTGGCCTGAAAAAGCTCTATTTTCCCAAATGAAAAAGTATCTAACTCAATTCGAGTTGAAGGAAGAGAAGCTAACGTAGCTATGAAAACATCAAAGCCTGCTTCATTTAATATTTTTTTGATAATAAAAACATTATCTAAATAGCGTTTATTAGAAGTATGGTTTTCCGGAATGAGTGCTATTTTTTTTACATCTTTTTTATACTTCTCTATTTCTTTTCGAAAGAACTCTGATGCTTTTTTTTGAGCACTCTGAGAGAGATTATTAAAACCTGCCGCAAACACATTGTGATCAATAGGGGCCAATTTATAACCAGCATCTCTTAAATCAACTGATGAATAAAGAGGAAGCTCTACTTTTTGAGAGTGACTCTCAAGCCAGTTTTTAATTTTCGAATCATGTTTCAAAAAAATGTTTTTAAGCTCAGATCTCAGCATTTTTTAACTCCCCACAATAGAGCAGCGTAGCTCCAACGGCTGCCACAGGAATCAACATGAAATTAATAAGAGGAAGCATCATGATAATAGAAACAGCAAAACCAAAACCAGCACATAAAGGCCAATTTTTTAAAATGAGCTTTCTTTTTTCCACGAACTTCATTTTTTTCCTTGAAAGAGAATAATCTATAAACTCAAAGGCAAATAAAAGCCAACTGATAAGAGATGCCATCACAACATAAAAAGGGATGCCAATCATGGGCAGGAGAGCTATTAGAAGTAAAGAAAATTGGACGAAAATAATAAAAAGAAACTTCCTCATCTCTTGGGCAATAACAAATTGAGCGTTTTTCAAAAATAATTTTAAATTAAAACTTTCTTCTTTCACCGCCCCTTCTAGAAGTTTTTCAGTTCTTGAAGATAAAAGATCATTAAAAGGAGAGGCTAGAAAATTTCCAAAAAAAGTCACAAAGAACGAAACAAGAAAAAAAGCAATAATAGCGCCTACCAAAAGTGCGCCATATTTTCCTTCAGTTGACGCCACCACTTCAGAAAATTTTGGAAAAGTTGAGACGAGAGAGGGTGTAAGAAAGGTAAAAAGAAGAAACCCCAGAAAAATAAAACCTGCAAATAAAAAAATATAAATCCCAAATGGAAATAAAGAAAATAAGCGTAGGCTTTTATTTCGAAGAATAAATCGAAACCCACGAAATGGATAAAACATTCCCTTAAAAAAAGAAGTCATCATTATTGAATACGCAAATAAACATTACGTGAGCGGGGGCCACTATATTCACAAAAATAAATAGCCTGCCATTGACCTAAAATAAGCTTATTGTTTTCTACAAGAAACATTTGAGTATTGCCTGTGAGTGTCGCCATAATATGCGCTTCGGGAGTGGAAGAATGTCCATAACTCGCATCCTTTGGAACCAGTTTATCTAAATAAGCAAGAATATCCTCCCGAAGTCGCGGATCTGTATTTTCATTAACAGTAACACCAGCCGTTGTATGGGGTACATACACACAGCAAAGGGTGCTGCCAGGTTTTTCTTCTTTCACAAACTTTTCCACAATAGAAGTAATATCAATCATTTGTAGTCTTTCACTGGTCTCTAATTTAACAAGCTTTGTCTTCATAAGATTCACAATCCAAACAAATACTTATGGAACTTTTTTAAGCCTTCTAAATCGCTAACCTCTTCTGACAGCCGAGGAATAAAAAGGGGTGGGTTTTTAAAATCTAACTCCTCGATCAGTAATTCTGCAGCCTTTCTTTCTTTGCGGGCTAATCTATCGAAATCTTTCAAATAATCAAGTATTTTTCCAACTTCACCCTCTCCTATATCCTCTCCCATCACGGAAGAGGTAAAAGAAGAAGGGATTTTGAAAACAGGTAATACTTGGTTGAAAACAAAACCCTCTAGAGACATTTTTTTTGAAATGAGCATTTCATGAAAAGATTCCGCTTCTTCAAGATGCCCTGACTTAAGGGAAGTAATGAGAAGAAAACTAGCCTCATCACTTTTAAGTAGATTTTGAATAGCAAGGGCTTGCTTATGAAATGCCTCATACATTTCTTCAAAATTAACAAAAAACTCATGAATAGAGCGAAGCACTTCCATGCCCGAAAACTTCTCAATCACTTTGAGGGGGAGTGCGCTTGCTTGCATCAAAAACTTAAATCCAGTTTTACCTACTTTAAAATAAGGCTTTAAAAACCAATTAAAAATTTGAGCATCAAAAAAATCAGAAATTCGCTGTGGAGCTTCTAAAAAATCAAAAGCCTTTCTCATGGGAGGTGTATCTAAAACAATCAAATCATATTCATTCTTTTTATAAACTTCATAAAGAGTGGCTATTGCCATATACTCATGAATACCTGTAAGTCCTTTTGAAATGTGTTGGTAAATAGAATTCTCTAAAATCCTTTGGGTAATGATTTGGGATGGAGAATAAGACTTAATCAAATCATCAAAGGCTTTTTCGGTATCAAGCATCATTGCAAAAAGAGAGCCTTTTTCTCCAATGTTAATTTCATGAATACGAGTTGAAAAATTTTTAAAACCAAGCGCATTGGCAAGCCTTTTGGCCGGATCAATAGTTAAAACCAAAACTCTTTTTCCACAAAGAGCTCCATAAAGAGCAATAGAGGCTGACAAGGTTGTTTTCCCAACACCCCCGCTTCCACAGGAAATAAGTACCTTCTTATTTTGAATAGATTGTACGAGATAGCTCATCTAATTCTTCATGCCCCCATGTATCTGAAAAAATAAAAGGTAAAACTACTGGTTCCATTTTTAATCTTAATTTCAGTTCTTCTAAATAGTTTTGAGATTGATGACACAAAGTTTGAATATAGCTTAGAGCTTCATCCAAGTTGTCATCGCGAGAAGTAGTTTGGTCAAATGGTGTTTTAAAAAATTGATTCATAACAATAAGCTTTGGATAGAGAGATAATTCATCTTCGGCCATTTTTACCAACTCAACCGTCTCTGAAACAGCTAGCTCTTGAGGAATGGCAACACAGACAAGGGCGGCATTTTTTATCATTTCATCTACTTCCAAAGCGATATGATGAAGTGGCCCTGCTTTTACAAAACCCCTCACAATTTTGGAAACTTTAAGATAAGCCAATCCATGCCCTGTTGCTGGTAGATCAACAATAATACGATCATAATCATTTGATTCAGCCAAATACCAAATATGCCCCAAAACAATAAGTTCTTTAATGCCAGGGGCTGCTTCAAGAAAAATTTTAAAAACTCGGTTTTCAAAGGCTACATGATACAAAAAACCAATTTTAATTTTTCTTAAAATATATTCTTTTAAAGATATAAATGGATCCATGACTTTAAGATCCACATTGTGAGTCAACTTGTAAAAAGAATCCGATTTAGTTTTATGAAAAAAAGAGGCTATAGAAGATGGCCGTTCAACTTCGATGATGAGGGTCTTTTGATTTTCTTTGGCAAAAGAAAGAGCAAGAGCGCAAGCAACTGAACTTTTTCCAACTCCACCTTTCCCTGAAACAAAGATAAGCTTCTCATTCTTCACAAAAGAAGAGAATAGTAAAAAACGACAAGGCTGTCTAGAAAAAGGAAGTTGCGATGAGCGCAACAACCTTGAAAACTAACGTCTTGGTTTTATCCTGAATTGAGGCTCTCTTGCTACCCATCTTGAACGACGCTCTTCTGTTTCCTCTCCAGCAGATCTTCTTTCAACACCTCTTACAAATCTTTTAGAAAGGGTCTCAGCCGTCACATCAAATCTCTTACCTACAACCGCTTTTATACCAGCACTTTCAACTTGTGCCGCCTCTGCTGTCATCCCTTTATTTTTAAAATAGCGTAGAACAAATTCTCTATTACAATCATCACTCACCTGAAGGTAAATATCATGAAATTTTAGTAATTGTATAATATCCTCTCTAGAAACCCCCAACCATTTAGCAACCTGTTCCATAAGAATGTGTTTTTCCCTCCAATCTAAAAAATGCCTCATAATCCAGTCAGTTTGACTTAGCTCAGAAATATCAGCATCCATAAACTCTGACGGTATATCTTTGCTTTTTTCCCAAGAAGTTTTTTCAAAAGGTACTCGTTTTTCAGGATGAGCATGATAAGATATTGTTTTATACCACCAAGATCTAGTTGTCTTCAAACCCCTGGTTAAAGCACTAATATCCATTTGAGCTCTTTGAAATACTGCCACCGCTACTTCTCGCTCAAGCTTTGCCATCACTGCTATATAAGAATAAGGAAATAACATTTGAGTCATTAAATCTTTAAAAAATGAAGGAGCAAAAGGAATGATATTTTGAGGTTCTTCACCTGATTGAGACAATTCTCGATATCTCCTTCTACTTAACCGAATAGTGTTTTCCACCTCTACTTGATTCTCAAAAAACTTAGGAACTTCAAGAACAATTCTTCTTTCAACCTCTACTCGCCATAAATCTTCGAAACTAACTTCCCTTGCCCTCTGGAGTTCTCTCACTACATAATTCACAAGCCACTCCTTAAATTCTAAAACATCTCGTATTTGAGGTTTTGAAAGATTTTCATCTGCTCTTCTTTCTTGAGAAGAAGGAAGTGTTTTTGTTACCTCGTCTATACTAATCATCTCATCTCTTGCTTCAAAAGAAAGACGAGTCACAACAGCCTCTAACTCCCTAATATTACCTCTCCAAGGAAAACCAACTAAATATGCCAAGGCTTCACGATGAAAACCCTTCCCTCTTTTCTCGGCAAAAGATTCTGCCAAAAGAGGAATATCAGCCTCCCTCTCACGCAAGGGTGGAAGAGTTAAAGTAACAACATTAAGCCTATGATAAAGATCTTCTCGAAACTTCCCTTGCCTCACAAGTTCTGCTAACGATTGATTTGAAGCTGCTATAACCCTAAACTCAACATTCATATGGCTGATACTTCCAACACGCCTAATTTGTCCTGTCTCTAAGACTCGAAGTAACAATGCTTGAAGTTTAGGAGACAGAGCTTCTACCTCATCTAGAAAAAGAGTACCTCCTTTAACTATTTCAAACGCACCGGGTCTTGTTGCTCCTGCCCCAGTAAAAGCACCTTTGACATAACCAAAGAGTTCACTCTCAGCAAGAGTTTCAGAAATAGCAGCACAGTTCACTGCGTAAAAAGGTTTGTGAGCCCTAGAACTTGATCTATGAACAACATTGGCTATCAACTCTTTTCCAGTTCCCGTCTCTCCTTCAACAAGCACTGGATATTCAACATCTCTCATTTTCCAAACGTTATTGAGAAGTGCAAGCATGTTGGAATCACGCGTTATAACGCCTTCAAAAACTTCTGGTGCTAAAGTTCGTACATCTACAGAAGGCTTTCTTTCAATAGAAATAGGAAAACCCCTTTCTTCTAACACTTGTCTCATCTGAGGCGGCAAATCTTGGGGCTCCAGCTCTAAGTTGTCTGAAAAAAGACTCATCTTAAGCATGACATTTCTAAGCTCTCTTACATTTCCTGGCCATTCATACATGACAAGATATTCTTCTAAAGCTTGAGTTATCACTTTAGTACCTCTAGAAAACCTTGATAAAAAATAACGTGCTAGTTGAGGAATGTCAGTTCTCCTCTCTCGTAGAGGTGGAATATTTAAGACATGCACATTCAATCTATAAAAAAGATCTCTTCTAAAAAGACCTTCTTCGACAAGCTTTTCCAAATCTTGGTTGGTGGCAACAATAATACGAACATCAATGGGAATATTTTCATGTCCTCCAATTCGCCTCACAGTACGCTGAGCAGGATCAATTTCAAGTGCTCGAAGAAGCATAGCTTGTAATCTTGGAGTAAGGTTTTCTATTTCATCAAGAAAAACTGTTCCTCCTTTTGCCGATTCAAAAACGCTAGCCCTATCTGATACAGCACCTGTATAAGCTCCTTTCTCATGACCAAAAAGCTCACTCTCCGCAATGGTAGAAGTAATATTGCCACAATCAATAACTAAAAAAGGCTTATCTTTTCTTGCACTTTGAGCATGAAGCCTCTTTGCTATCATTTCCTTTCCAACACCCGTTTCACCAAAGAGAAGAATTGTGTCAGAAGAGTCAGATTGCTTAGAAAACCTATCAATAAATTCCAATATGGTTGGATCACTTGTGATGAGCTCTGTATCTTGAAGAGTGTCTGCAAAAAGCGGTAAGGAACCTAAAATACTTAAGATAAAACTAAAATGTACAATCCATTTCCCCACCATAGAAACGTAT
>CAYJUJ010000025.1:9273-12234 GCA_964373325.1 uncultured bacterium | reverse complement strand
AAAAAACTGGTTTTTACAAGCTCTTCTAGTGTAGTTTATGGAGGACATAATCAACAGGAAGTTGACGAAACTGCCCCCTACCCTCAAAAATATCTCTCCCCTTATTCTGAAACTAAAGCCATGGCTGAAAAAATGGTTCTTAAAGCTAATGATTCTAAATCACTGCTCACAGTAGCCATTCGTCCTCATCTCATTTGGGGGCCGCGCGATAAATTTATTATTCCAAAACTTATTGAAGCTGCTCAAAAAAAGATAATGAGGATTGTAGGCGATGGAAAAAACTTAACTGGTATTACCTATGTTGAAAATGCTGCAGAGGCCCACCTTTTAGCGGGAAACCAACTTTTTCCAGGCAGCCCTGTGTGTGGACAAGTTTATTTCATTACTCAAGGTAAACCCGTTGTAATGTGGAATTGGATTAATCTTATTTTAAAGGAGCTCAATATTCCTCCTATCAAAAAACATATTTCTCCAAAATTAGTTTACGCGATAGGTTTTTTATGTGAAAAGTTTTATACGCTTTTTCCAAATCTTGGCGAGCCTCCTATGACACGGCTTATCGCACAACAACTCTCTACAACTCATACCTACAGTATCAAAAAAGCTCAAAAAGATTTTGGATATGTTCCCAAAATTTCAACAGAAGAAGGATTAAAAAGGCTTTTTGCTTTTTTAGCGGGTCCTCAGATCAGAGAGAAATTGAATGAGACTCCCCAGTTGTAGTTTTTGCCCCGTTTGTTGATTGACCCATTCTGACAAAGGAAGAGACTTTTTAAAGTGTTTTTCTAATTCAGAGGCTAAACTTACCAGCCCCAAGGAATCAAAACCCAAATCTTCAATGAGTAAAGTTTTGTGAGTGAGTTCTTTAGGCTTGATGTTTTTTTTAACTGTGCAGACTGATTGATAAACGATTTTTTCTATCTGTGCGGAGGTCATCTAAATAGTTTTGCTTTCAATAAATAGAAAAACACACGCAATCGTCTTTGTAAACGGAATTTAAAATAACGAATACGATCCAAAAAAGTAATACTTGGAATGAGCTCTCCTTCTTCAAGCATTTGTTTATATTTGGAACGTTGTAATTTACCACTCGTTGTTCTGTACAATGTCCCTGCCCTGTAAAGGAGAACTTTATCTGGAACAATTCCAACAGCATTAAAAACTGTATGAGAAATTTTTTGTGTTATAGCCTCGGTTTCTTTGTATTTTTCAGGTTTAATTTCTGCTAAAACAACACTTTTTTCAGTTCCGAGTGCTTCATCATAAAGACCTACTGCAATCACACAACCCTTTCGAACACCCACAACCTCTTCTGCGGCTTGTTCCAAATCTTGAGGGTAATAATTTCTTCCACCAACAATAATGAGATCTTTTTTTCTGCCTGTAATATAGAGATTTCCACCTGCGATATATCCTAAATCACCCGTATAAAGCCAATTATTGTGAATTGTTTTCACAGTTTCTTCATAATTATGAAAATAGCCGGCCATAACACATGGCCCCTTTACTAAAATTTCGCCTATATGACGTTCTGGCAGAATTTGTTCTTCATCCCCCATGATTGCTATTTCATGATAGAGAATAGGTTTTCCTACAGAAACAAAACAAACAGATCTCTCTTTTTCATTTTTAATAGGAATAGCTCTGTGGTGGTGTTCTAGCTCTGCACGTTGTACACAATCCCAGTTCAACCCTTCACCTCGTTTACAAAATGAAATAGCTAAACAGTTTTCGGCCATGCCATAGCCTGGAAGAATAGTATTGGGATTAAAGCCATATGGTTTAAATTTCTCTGTAAATTTTTTAAAGGTTTCAACAGAGAGAGGCTCTGCACCGCTAAAAGCAACCTTCCAACATGAAAGATCAAGCCCTTCAATATCTTGAGTGTTAATTCGTGCAACACACATGTTATAGGCTGAGTTAGGAGCAGCTGAAAGTGTTGCACCATGCTTTGAGATAGCCCATAACCATTTTTTAGGATCGAATAGAAAACTCTCGCATGTAAGCAGCACAAAACGCATTCCTACATACAGAGTATGAAGGAATCCCCCGATAAGCCCCATATCATGAAAAAGGGGTAACCAACACACAGCACAATCTTTGGAACTTGTTCCTAATCCATAGGCAATGGCTTTTATTTGATACATCAGCTGACGATGCGTGATCATAACCCCTTTAGGGAGACTTGTGCTTCCAGCTGTGTATTGAATAAGGGCGATATCTTCAGGAAAAATAGCGGTTTTTTCTTTTTCAAAATGATTTTGCGGTCTATCCTCAACAAGCAGAATATGCCCAGAACCTACATTTTTCTTAAGAACTGTATCCCATAGCTTTTTATGAGGATTATCAGTAAGAATTAATTTTGCCTTTGTATCCTCTAAAACATGAAGCATCATGGTATAGGCTTGTTTCAGATTATGGAAAAAACCTTCATGGGTCACAACGGGCACTGGAATACCACCACTCATCAAAATTCCTAAAAAACTAAATAAAAAGGTTTTATTGTTAGCCAGTGCTAAGATAACGCAATCTCCTTTTTGTATATTGTGATTTTTAAGAAGTGCTGCTATGCGCTCGGCCTCTAGATGAAGCTCAGAAAAAGTAAGGCTTTCTACATTTCCTACTAAATTTTCAGTGTGGCAATAGATCTTCTGAGGGCTTGTTTCATTCCAATAGTTTAATGCTTCTAGAATGGAGCGAAATTCAAGTACCTCTTCTGGCAGTTCCCTTATCTTTTGTTCAGTTTGTGCCATCCTTCTTATCTTTTCGGCTTTCCTTTGCCAAACCCTTAACAAAAATGTATAATGATATATGAAGGTTATCTATTTTTCCCTCATTCACCTAAAAATTTATGAAGTCGATCAAAAAAACATGTAACTTGTTGATTTTCCTAGTAAGTGGAGTCTTACTTTTTCACTGCGGAGCTCCTACAAAACCAGGGGAAAAAGCTTATCAAACTGC
>CAYJUJ010000025.1:0-9263 GCA_964373325.1 uncultured bacterium | reverse complement strand
ACTGCTCAAGAATCTCCTATGGGTGCCGCCCCTTCTTCTCAACCAAAAGATGTAACACCTCGAGATTCTCAAAGTGAGAGGTGCCGAGTGAATATAACTGTTACCTTTGAAGGTGTGGGAGATGCTGGTCCACAAAGCTATGACTCTACTTTTAAAAAATATAAAATATGGGTCAGACCTCCACCTTACAATACAGAAAGAGATACTTATCCAGCTGCTATTGTAAATATGGAACTTATTGGTTGTGATTGTGCTGAAGAAGATATTGAATGGTCCACAGGTGATACTGGAAAAACTACCTTTGTGGCTTTAACTCGTGCTAGCGATAACAACTCTATCATCACTATATCTGTACGCTGCCAAGGTAACCTTATTGCCTCCATCGACTTTATAATTCGTTATTAAAATTCTCTCTCAATGGTGTCCCTAAAACACCCCTTTCTGGACAACTAGGCGTCAGTGAATGAGGAAAAAGTGCTTAGCTATGTTGGAAACTGCCAGGCACTTTTTCCTCATTCACTGACTGCGCAAATATGGGAGTTAATATTCCCTTGATTTGTGCGTACTTTTGAATAAATGGTTTTCAATTGCAAAAAATCTGATATATTTCACATTAGATGGCTATTATAAAACATAAGTTATTACAAATACTTATAAAAATAAACTTAAGTATATTTGGAGTTTTTATATTCGCCTCGTGTGCGGGAACTGCTGGGTTTAGTGGCATTGTTTTTAAAGGTCCGGTTCAAAATGCTCAGATTATGTTACATGCTCTTAATTCTGATGGTACAAAAGGAAGTTTTATTGAGACCACTAAAACCGATTCAGAGGGTGTTTTTAGTTTTACGACAGATGTATCAAAAAACCCTCAAATCTATGTTGAAGTCACAAGTGGTCAATTTATAGATGAAGCAACGGGAAAGCTTGTCACCATTTCAGAAAAAACCCCGCTTAAGTCACTCATATCAAATGTATCTGCCGATACAGAAAATCAAATCATAATTACCCCATTCACGACATTGATGAGTAGTTTGAGTCAAACTTTAACAGAAAAAGATAAAGATAATAATCAACCTATTACAACTGCAAAGAAAGCAATCGGTGATTTTTTTGGAATAAAAGACTTGAATGCTATTTGGCCTGTTGATTTAACTGATGACATTCCTGATTCTGTAGACAACGATGCAACTCTTTATTCTTT
Organism: uncultured bacterium; assembly: GCA_964373325.1. Lineage (GTDB taxonomy): Bacteria > Bdellovibrionota > JACOXK01 > JACOXK01 > JACOXK01 > CAYJUJ01. The sequence goes on along the minus strand of CAYJUJ010000025.1, from coordinate 8,062 downwards.
AATTATAGCAGGCCTCTCACAAGAATCTACTACACTTGCAACCACTCATAACGACACTTCTATTTCGGTAATGACGTTGATCGATGCTTTAAGTCAAGATATTTCTGATGGCATTTTCGATGGAAAAAAAAGAGTTGATGGATCTCAAGTCACTATCGTTTTAGGTGATAAACAAACACCCCTCTCATCCAATGCTATGAAAGCTGATTTAGTAAATGCTATTTCTGATTTTTTAAAGAATGCTAGAAATAAGTCTGGAGTTCAAGATACAGATACTTCCGTAATTAATCTTAAAAATCGCCTTACAAACAATTCTCTTAACCTCGTTGTCAATTCCACTCTTCAATATGAGGGATTTCTCTATGATCTTGTTGCCAAAAATGAGTCGCTATCGAACGGAGATGGCAAAGATGCCGTTTTCTTATTGACATTAAATCAAGAAAATATGCCTGCTATAACCATCTCTGATTTAAAAATTAAAAAATCAAATACCTCGATTTTGTGGGATACGACTCCCAACAATCAAGTTTATGCATTAGGCGTTTCAGAAGAGACTAATCAAAATCTTCTCAATCAATCTGACAGCAGTATCAATCTTTCTGTGTCTGGCAAAAAAAGTTTTTACCTTTATGTAAATGATTTTTCAAAATATATCGAAGATGGGGGGGATTTTGAGCTTCAAATAACTCTAGCTAGTGGGCTTAGTTTTACTATTCCACTTTCATTAAAACCTTCTCTTTTAATTCCATCCAATACGACTCTTACAGGAGTTCAGTCCACTTATAGTTTTATCGGAGTCTTTGGAGGAGCGGAACTCAAAGCTGGAGGCTCTGTTCCACTAGAACTTTTTTCTGAAGGACATATTTTAGTTGAGGGAGTGATTTCAGCTAACGGTCAAAATGGAAAAGATGGAGAAGCTGAAGCTGGAGACGGTGGGATAGGAGGCCCTGGTGCCTCACCCTTGGGAGATTCCAAAGCGGGTCAGGGTGGAGAAGGAAGTGGAAAAAAAGGCAAAGGAGATGGAGCTGGAAAAAATAAGGGAGATCAGGCTGGAGGCGGGGGTGGTGGCTACGGTACTGCAGGGGAAAATGGAACTTCTGCCACAGGAGACAATACATCTGGAAGTGGCGGCCCTATTTATGGTACAGCTCTTTTAAACCCATTGGTTGGAGGTTCGGGTGGTGCGGGCGGTGATAAATATGGAAAAGGTAAAGGTGGTGGTGGAGGTGGTGGCGCAGGAGCTATTCGTCTCGAAGCTCAAAAAAATATAACTGTTTCTGGAACAATCCTCGCAAATGGAGGAAATGGTGGTCTGGGAAGTACAGGAAGTGACGGTAAGCAAGGAACTGGGGGTGGTGGTGGCAGTGGTGGTGGCATTTTTCTTAAATCTCAAACAGGCACTGTGACATTAAAAACAGGATCTGTAGTGCAAGCAGTTGGGGGCAATGGTGGCAATTTGGGTGGTAAAGGTGGCCAGGGTCGTGTCCGCATAGAATGATTGTTTCAGCACCCGGACGAATTTGCCTTTTTGGTGAACATCAAGATTACTTTGGTCTTTCCATCATTGCCATGGCTATCAACCGTGATTTCACAATTGAGGCAAAACCCATTTCTTCACAAAAAATCATCCTTCACATGCCTGATATTCATGAAGAAGAAGAAATGACTCTTCGATTTCCTCTCCCCTACACAAAACAGAGAGATTATATCAAAGCTGGTCTCAACATTTTTTCCCGCTTAGGATATCCTTTGAAGCATGGTTATGAATTTACTTTTAAAAGTACTATTCCCTTTCAAGCAGGGTGTTCCAGTTCCTCTGCCATGTGTGTTGCCTGGACAAAAACCTTGGCAGAAATCACAAATCACCCTGAAAAAAATAACCCCAAATGGCTAGCTCACACAGCACATGCAATGGAAGTTTTAGAATTTAAGGAAGCGGGCGGCATGATGGACCACTACTCCTCCAGTTTTGGAAACATAATTTATATTAATTTTGAAAAAAAAGATCCAAAGTATGATTTGCTAGATATTCCTCTCACAGGCTTTGTTTTAGGAGATACACTTGTTAAAAAAGAAACACTTGAAACGCTAAGTATTAATAAGACTGCTGTTCATAAGGCCATAGATATTATGAAAAAAAAGCTCCCAACCTTTTCCCTTCAAAAAACCTCTTTAGAAAATATAGAAGACACTCGATTGCGTGCAACCCTCATCAATAGAGATATTTGTAACAAGGCATATCAAATGTTCAAAAAAAACCAGTTGAATGAAAAACAAATTGGCGACATGCTCAATGAACAACATAAAGCTATTAGGGATCTCTTAGGCCTATCAACAGACAAGATTAATCAAATGATTGAGGCTTCTTTGAAAGCAGGGGCTCTTGGTTGTAAGGTTAATGGTTCTGGTGGTGGAGGTACTTTTATTGCTTATGCTCCAGGCTGTGAAGAAAAAGTGATAGAGGCTATTCAAACAAAAGGTGGTCAAGCTTTCAAAGTTAAGACCGCTCCTGGGGTTCACTGTCTGGATCCAAATCCTTCTCCTTAAGAAATTTTTTGAGCTCTTCCATTTCTTTATCTGTTTCACGATATTTTCCGTATCGTCTTTTGTAATGATAGATATACTGAGTCAATTTAGGATAACGAAGGGGTATGTGAAAATAGGTTAGCATTTCAAGTATTGCATCCCACTTTTTCCAATGCTCAAATTCTATCCGATACAAAGCAGTCATAATACCAGTTCTATCCGCCCCACCCTGACAGTGCATCCAGAGAGGATAAGAACCTTGGTTATATAAGATTCCAAAATACTGCTCGAGTTGTTCATCAGTTGGAGGGGTGCTGGCACTCATATTTAAATGAAAAAGTTTGATACCGAAACGCGCTGCATAGTTCCGCTCAAAAGATGCTACATCTTTCTTAAAGACAATAAGAGTTTTAATCTTAAGTTCTTTGGCAATGTACCTAAAATCATCTTTATCAGGCTGGCCCGAGCGAAAAATTTTCCCTTCTTTTACAATACCAAAATTCAAAAGAGGATTACAGGATAAAACAAGAAATGAGGTTAGAAATAAAAGAATAATTCGTGCTGGAAGCTTGATTTTCTTTCTCATCAGCCCGTGTATTATTCTTCTCGGCAGTATAAAACAAAAAATTGAATTATGAGTAAAGAGACTTTGTTTCTTTGCTCATAATTCATCCCGAGGGTTTTACTCGAGGGATCTCACTGTTGAATAAAACCTAGTCTTTGCAGATGACTGCGAGCGCGAGAACCTAGGCCACCTTGTGTGTCACGCTTCGACACATCTGCATAATATCTAGCTGCTGTTTGGCTATCACCTAATGATTCGTACCCCTCCCCTATCATAAGCCTCACCAATGGAGCACCCGGAATAAGGCGATCTGCCTCCGTTAAATAGGAAATACTTTGAGAATAATTTCTCTGATAGTATTTGAGCTGACCCATATAAAATTTAGGTTTAAAAAATTGAGGGTACACGGCACTTGCACGTCTGAAATTTTCCTCAGCTAAAGTATCTTGATTTGTCATAGCATAGGCATAGCCTAAATCAGCGTAAAAAAGTGGTTCAGCTGGTTTTAGTTGAAGAGCCGTTTGATAAAGAGGAATTGCTTGATACCAAGCACCTCTCCCAGCGGCTTCTGTTGCTTCGTCATATTTTGCATAAGCTGGAGCTTCTTTTTTCATAACTTGGGCTACTTCAGTAAACTCCCGGCTTGTACGGGCTAAATTTCTTGTTTTAATAGCTTGAGCATATTGAGTATTAAGTGCAGCCTCCGCAGTCTCAACACGTTTTGAACTCATAGGGTGAGTTGAAAATAATTCTTCAACTAAAGAAGGTTTTGATTTACTTTCGCCTTGAAAGATCTGCATAAGTTCAACCATGCCTTGTGGATGGTACCCCGCTTTTGTCATGTATTCCATTCCTAAACCATCTGATTGTGATTCTTGAGATCGGCTATAGGCAAGCATACCCATTTGGAAACCAATAACAGCAGCAGTTGTATAAAGACTTCGATATTGTCTATAGTGCTCGCTTTGTCTTGAAAGAAGTAGGTCTGCAGTGGGAACGAGTATAGAACCTATTAAAAGTTGTTTTGATACTTGATTAGCACTGTGCCTTGCCGCTATGTGCCCTACTTCGTGGCCTAGCACTGCCGCCAATTGTGATTCATTTGTAAAGCGCGACAAAAGCCCTCTTGTTAACGTAATTTTTCCTCCTGGAACAGCAAAGGCATTGATCATGGAGGTATTAACCACTGTAAATTCATAGGGCATTTGAGGGCGATGACTTGATTTTGCTAATTTTAGCCCAACTCGGTTAACATAAGCTTGAACCTGTTCATTTTGATAAGCACCATTGAGTTGCTGAATGGCTGGTTGATAATTTTGGCTACCATAATTAATTTCGTCTTGATCACTCCAAATGCTAAATTCTTTTTTTCCTGTCACCGGATTTACTGAACAGCTTGGAAGAGATAAGGAAAATACCACTAAAAGCAATGGCACTACTATTATTTTTAAATACTTCATTAAAGTCCCCCCTTTTTAAATATTATATTGTCCACCCAGCATGGATGATACCAACTAGATACCATCTATTATTGAACTTCTCAAAAACAAGCCTTAAGCTTGCCCAATCCATCCCTCCATATTTTGGATCAAAACCTGGGAAATGATACTCGATAATAGAACTCCCAGGATAAACTTTTTTTGAATTATTAATGGTATTACCTTGTTTAACAATTTTATTATGTCCTACTTCCCGAGCATTTACATAATCATGGTCATAAACAAAACTTTCATAATATTTTTGATGTGTAAGTTGAATGGGTTCACCCGATCCATCATAATAGCCCCATAAATATTTTTTCTCATCTTCTAAGAAACGATTTAGCTCAGTTGCTTTAAAAACTCGATCAGTTTTAATATCAACATAGGCATACGGAGAAAAGCGAACCCCCTTTTGAGGATGCACATAGGTAGCGAGGTTTCTCATATCTTTATTTTTAAGTAGTTGGATTACATCTAAAGCCACAGCGCTTATACTACTCTCAACAGATGGACTCTTATGAACACAACTCAAAAATAAAACAAGAACAAGAAGATCAACTAATGGGTTTAATTTGCTCTTTTGAAACAAGAAAAGTGAGTTGGCCTTTATATGCAATATTCTCCCCCTCTTCATCCATAAACTCTACTTCAAAGGCTTTGCCCCCATCGTACACCTCAAGTACCGTCCCTCTCGTTCCTTTTAAAATTTTTGGATTGAGATCTACGACAATCTCACATGGGTCAAACTGTCTCATAAAACTTAAATACTACCTTCTCTTTATTATAAGCTACTTTAGTCTTTCTTTAAAGTTGAAATTTTTATTCATGTATGTTAATAACTTCTTTTCCTAACTTATTAATTTATAAGGAGTATTTTATGTATAAAAAACTGCTACTTTTCAACTTCATCGTCATTTTTGCTGGAAACCTTTATGCTCAAGATAATGCAGATCCAGAAAATCCAATCCCCTTAAGTGAACTTGAATTTTCATGGAAAGGACCTACTGTTCATAAAAATCTTCCTCTCATACAAATAAAAGCTGATGAAATCCCTCAAGGAAATTACACATTAAAAATTAATACTGATTGGGGTAAAACTGCCAGTTTGGATTTGCATATTGCGGTTAGTGGTGCATCGGGGCCCAATTTAGTTTTCCCTTGTTACCTCTTTAATATCGACCTAAATAAAATGACGCATATGGAGCTTTACGGCCTTTATTATAACTTAAAAGGCCATCTCCTTATAATGGGTCGATATCGCATCATGCTGGAAACTCCAGAAGGTTTAGTTGCTGTTAGTTGGGGGCATTTTGTCATGATCCAGAAAGACTTTGAAGAATTGCTGACAGCTGATCTTTTATTAGATCTAGCAGAAGAAGAAGTTGAAACTGATCGTGTGAATAAGGAAATTCTCGTTAAAAAAGACTGGGCTATTGATACACTAGAGCTTCGAGATCATTTGGGGAATCTCATTGCCCAAACAACTCAAGTAACACTTGAAGGAGTGCCTTCTTTAAGTGGTCTCACAGTTAAATTTTATGAAGATGGTAAATTTAAAATCACTGGCTTAGGAGACGAAATTGGAGATATTGAAGGAACTTATGAAATCTTTAGTCAGCTCATTCTTTTTAAATGTCGTTTTAAAGGTAATAACTTTAAAGTACTTTCTCGCATTATGGTTCAGACAGAAGAAGAAATTGTTGGAACAACTAACTTTGAAACATTTCTTCCAGATGGAAGAAGCTACTCCAAGGTTGGCTTTCAATTTCAGGATACTTTGCGATTAGTTCCAAAGCCTAAATAAAATGCAAAACGAACCTATTACTCCTGAAGGTTTAGAGAGGCTTACAAAAGAAATCGGGCGCCTTAAAGCAGAAGACCGCCCTGCTGTTATTAAAGCTATTGCAGAAGCAAGGGCTCATGGGGATCTTTCAGAAAACGCTGAGTACCATGCTGCTAAAGAAAAACAAGGGCTTTTAGAAGCACAAATTCGCAACCTTGAAAATATGTTAGCTGAAGCTAATGTCATACATTATAAAAATAACTCATCCGATATAGTTACCTTTGGAGCTACGGTGACTGTTTATGATCTCCAGACAGAAGAGAATAAAAAATTTCAAATTGTTGGGAAATTCGAATCAGATATTAAACTAGGTAAAATTCCTATTTCTTCTCCTATTGCAAAAGCTCTCATTGGTAAAAGAATGGGTGATGAAGTTTTAGTTTCTGTGCCCAAAGGAACTCAAGAGTTTGAAATCCTCAAAATCGAATATATTTGATGATAGCTTAGAATAAAAATAAGATAAATAAGTTATAAATAGAAAATATATTGCTATATATCATTATAAATGGCATAATAGATGCTAGTTATGATATATAAACGCCGCCTCATACTTCCTTCTCTACTCCAAAAAAAGAGTTATTTTTTCTTTGGCCCAAGATCTACTGGAAAAACATTTCTTATTAACCAACAACTTCCCAATGCCAAAATCTACGATCTTTTAGATGCTGATGTCTTTGGACGTCTTTTGCGACGCCCAAAACTCTTAGGCGAAGAAGTTATTGATCCCAAACAACCTATTGTCATTGATGAAATTCAAAAACTCCCCTCTCTTTTAGATGAAGTCCACCGACTTATGAATACAACAGATATTCGCTTTCTTCTAACAGGAAGTAGTGCGCGAAAACTAAAAAGAGGCAGAGCTAATTTATTAGGAGGTCGTGCATGGGAAGCTCATCTTTTCCCTCTATGCTTTTCTGAAATTCCTCATTTCTCTCTCATTAAATATTTAAATCAAGGGGGGCTCCCTCATATTTACAATTCTTCCAATTATCAGGATGAAATCAAAAATTATATTAATCTTTATCTTCGAGAAGAAATTTTAGCAGAAGCTTTAGTACGTAAACTAGAATCTTTTACAAGATTTTTAGATACTATAGCTCTCAATAATGCTGAAGAACTTCATTTTCAAGGATTGTCCTCTGATAGCGGTATACCAGCTAAAACTATTCAAAATTATATTCAAATTTTAGAAGATACGCTGATTGGATTTCAAGTTCATGCTTTTCAAGCTACAAAGAAAAGAAAAGCTATTAGCCGTTCTAAATTTTATTTATTTGATATTGGTATTACAAATCAATTAGCTCAGAGGGGAGAAATTAAAGAAAAAAGTGAACTTTTTGGAAAATGTTTTGAGCATTTTTTAATGCTAGAAATTCGTGCTTATTTAAGTTATCAAAACCTCTCCCTCCCTCTCCAATACTGGAGAAGTACATCTGGTTTTGAAGTAGATTGTATTATTGGAAACGAGCTTGCTCTAGAATTTAAATCTTCAGATCTGGTCACCGAAAAACATTTGAAAGGGCTCAGAGCATTAAAAGAAGAGGGATTGGTAAACCATTATGCAATCATCTCTTTGGATTCTGCACCCAGAAAACTTCACGGAATTTCTATTTACCCCTGGCAACACTTTTTAAAAGATTTATGGTC
>CAYJUJ010000024.1:0-12748 GCA_964373325.1 uncultured bacterium | reverse complement strand
CAACCGAAATGAATGGTTGAGCAGCTGCCATAATGAAAAAATGGGCGTAAAAATCAATATAACGAGTCCCATATTTTCCACACTTATTAGCACAATCAAAAATAGGATAATGCTCTTGTTTAAGATGAGGTGCTTTCTCTAATGTCATTGTTCCACAGCAGTAATCGGTTGCTTCTGCAATTTGTTCTTCTGTAAAACCTAATTCTTTAAGGAGATCAAAGTTCCAGTCATCTAGTTTTTTTGGATCAAGGCTCAGATTTTTAACACAAAACTCCTCTCCTAAGGCCCACTTGTTAAATGCAAACTTAATATCAAAAACAGAGGGCAATTCTTTTTCTAGTTTTTCAAGTACTTGAGATGTAAATCCTTTTTCTTTAAGAGTTTCATGATTAATGTGGGGAGCGTTTTTAAGCGTTCCAACTCCTTTACAATAATCAATCATTTCTTGGATTTCAGTTTCAGTATAACCTAGCTTTTTAAGCGCTTGTGGGACAGATCTATTAATAATTTTAAAATATCCTCCACCAGCTAATTTTTTAAATTTAACAAGAGCAAAGTCAGGTTCAATGCCTGTGGTATCGCAATCCATAACAAGTCCAATAGTGCCAGTTGGGGCAATAACGGTGACTTGGGCATTGCGGTAACCATGGGCTTCACCCATTTTTAAAGCTTCATCCCAAGTTTCACGAGCTGCTTTAACGAGTGATTCTTGACAGTATTTAGGATTGATACCTACTGGGGTTATTGCGAGTCCTTCATACTCATGAGGTTTGGCATTGTAAGTAGCACGTCTGTGATTTCTTATGACTCGAAGCATATGTGTTTTATTTTTTTCATATTTTGAAAAAGTACCTAACTCTTGAGCCATAAGAGCACTTGTGAGATAGGATTCTCCGCACATGATAGCTGTGATAGCCCCTGTTATATTTCGGGCCTCGTGAGAATCGTAAGGGATCCCCATCATCATAAGAAGGGTTCCAATATTTGCATAGCCCAGTCCTAGCGTTCTATAGTCATAGCTATTTTTTGCAATTTCGCGACTTGGGAATTGGGCCATGAGCACTGAAATTTCAAGAACAATTGTCCACAAGCGACAAGCATGACGAAAAGTTTCAATATCAAATTCTTCTGTTTCAGCATTGTAGAATTTCAATAAATTGAGGGATGCTAAGTTACAAGCGGTGTCATCAAGGAACATATATTCAGAGCAAGGGTTAGAAGCATTAATGCGCCCATCTTCAGGGCAGGTGTGCCATTCATTAATGGTTGTGTCGTATTGAATGCCTGGATCTGCGCAGGACCAAGCTGAATAAGCAACCTTATTCCATAAATCTTTAGCTTTTACTGAACGAACAACACTACCATCCGTTCGAGATATCATATGCCAGTATTCATCTTTTTCCAAAGCACCGAAAAAAGAATTAGGAATTCTGACAGAGTTATTTGAATTTTGTCCACCTACGGTAAGATAGGCATCAGAATTCCAATCAGTGTTAAGATTTACAAACTCCATTGAATTAAAACCTTGTTCAGCTAGTTGGATAGCTCTATAGATATAATTCATAGGGATTTTGTGGTTTGCTGCTTCACGAACAGCTTCAAGAAGCAAAGGATTTTCTTTAATTTTAAAAGTTTTTTCTCCCAATTCTTTTTTGTGAGTATGACAAGCCGAAATAATTTTTTGGAGAAGAGCTCTTGTCATTTGAGAGCCAGAAACAAGAGCAACCACTTTTTGTTCTTCTTTTACTTTCCAATCAATAAAATCCAAAATGTCAGGATGGTCGAGATCAAGGCAAACCATTTTAGCAGCACGTCTTGTTGTTCCGCCACTTTTAATGGCACCGGCTGCACGATCGCCAATAGCAAGAAAAGACATAAGGCCTGAAGAAAATCCTCCGCCAGAAAGTTTTTCGCCCGATCCTCTGATCCCACTAAAATTACTTCCTGTACCTGAACCATATTTAAAGAGGCGCGCTTCTCTTGTCCATAAATCCATGATGCCACCTTCATTGACGAGATCATCTTTAACAGACTGAATAAAGCAAGCATGAGGTTGAGGGCGAAGATAGGCTGAGGTTGATTTTTCTAACTTTTCAGTTTTAGGATCCACATAATAATGACCTTGAGCTTTACCATCTATCCCATAAGCCCAGGCAATCCCTGTGTTAAACCACTGAGGGCTATTGGGGGCGGCCATTTGATGAATGAGTGTATAGGCCACCTCATCATAGAAATTTTTGGCATCTTCCTTGGTATCAAAATAACCATATTCTTCACCCCAGGATGCCCAACATCCAGCAAGGCGGTGTACAACTTGTCTTGCATCGGTTTCACCATCTTCATTTGGAGTTGAATAAGGAGATTTTTTAGGGGCTTTTTTAAGACCTGCTTTACGAAAATACTTTTGGGTTAAGATATCGGTCGCAACTTGTGACCAAAACTCGGGAACAACAACATTATCTGAGGAAAAAACAGTAGAACCATCAGTGTTTTTAAGCTCTGAGCGACGTTTTACAAAATGAATTTTCTCGAAAGGATTCTTTAAATTCTTTGTAAATACGCGCTTGATTTTCATGAATTTGGCCCCCTTTTACACAACAACGAAGATTTTATATATAACTCAAAATGACAACAATGCCTCTAAGTTTCACTATAAAATGAAGAAAAAAAATGTCAATGTGAAATTCAATATATTGTGGATTTTTTGATTTTGAGGCTTGAAAACAACTATATATTGTGGGTTCTGAGTTCGGCTGGCAAGGAAAAGTATACGCTTTCAAAAAAACTCTGGCAAGGAGAAAAATAAAAAAGTGCCTGTTTATGTCGAAGACTGACAGGCACTTTTTTATTATTTCTTAAATACCAACGTTCCAACTAAAATGTCATGAAGCGCTTGTTTTTTCTGAGTGAAAAAGGGCATTATAAATCCCAAACCAAAAGGAATGGCTGAAATCATTTTTGCCCAATATCTTCCCGTGGCTTTACCAAATGAAATACGATTTCCATTAAGATCTGTTACTTTTAAACCAAAAACCATTTTTCCAGGAGTAGCTTGATTTTCTGAGCTTTCAAAGTAAGCAAAGTAAAGCCAGCTACCAATAACTGCTGCTAACACAAGAAGTCCTAGAGCTGATCCTAAAATGGCTTGTGCATTTGTTTGGGTTACGGTGGCTGGAGCAATGATTTGAATAATAAGTCCCACAATAAAAACAGGAACAGAAAAAATAATGGAATCTACTAAGTAAGCTCCAAAGCGATGTGCAAGTCCGCCATAATGAAGATGAGCTTTTTCAACTTCTCTTTTTTCCTCAAAGGAATATTTAAATGCTGGTTGTCCCATACAGACCTCCCTATAATCGTTTAATCGTTACCCTTCCTGATTCCTCCTCTCCCTCGATGGGAGAGGATTGAGGAGAGGGTGAGTTTTAAAAGTTATTATATTTATCGGCCACTTATGGAATCTCCTTGAATCCATTTGGCAGTTAACTCTATTTTAGAGAAATACTTGATAAAGCAATAAGACTCTATTAAAGATTGAGAGAATGAAAGCGGTTGTTATTCATGAACATGGTGGCGTTGAAAAACTGATAGCACAAGAACTTTCCGATCCTAAAATCAAAGAGGATGAAGTTTTAGTTGAAATTAAAGCTTGTGCTTTAAATCATCTTGATATTTGGGTGAGAAAAGGAATTCCATGGCTTAAATTAAAATATCCACATATTTTGGGATCAGATATTGCTGGTGTTATTAAAGAAGTTGGTTCGCGTGTTACGCACCTAAAAGTAGGTGATAAAGCACTGCTTTATCCAGGAGTTTCTTGTGGATATTGTAAAATGTGTTTGCAAGGAAGAGATAATTTATGTCGATTGTATGGCATTTTAGGCAAAACATGTTCTGGGGGATATGCAGAGCTTATTTCTGTACCAGCTAAAAATGTTTTGCCATTTCCTAAAGAGTATTCTTTTGTAGAGGCTGCAGCTATTCCTCTCACTTTTTTAACAGCTTGGCACATGCTTGTTGCAAAAGCGAAGGTATCTCTGGGAGATTGGGTTTTGGTTCTTGCAGCAGGAAGTGGTGTTGGTTCGGCTGCTATTCAAATTGCAAAACTCTTTGGAGCAAAAGTCATTGCAACGGCTAGCACCTCAGAAAAACTAAAGAAAGCAAAAGAACTTGGGGCTGATCATGTTTTCGATTATACAAAAGAAGATTTGGCAAGAGAAGCACGGAAGTTAACAGGAAAGAGAGGGGTTGATATTGTTGTTGAACAAGTAGGTTCTTCAACATGGGAAAAATCTATTTTGGTTGTGAGAAATGAAGGGGTTATTGTAACCTGCGGTGCCACAAGTGGTTATGAAGCGAAAACAGATTTGCGACATGTATTTTTTAGACAGATCCAAATTTTAGGGTCAACCATGGGGAGTCATTGGGAGTTATTTGAGATTTTGAAGTATGTTGATGAAGGCAAACTAAGGCCTATTGTTGATAAAGTTTTTCCATTGAGTCAAGTTAAAGAGGCCCATCAGTATTTAGAAGAACGAAAACAATTTGGAAAAGTTGTTTTAGAGATTTAGTTTTGCTAAGGTTTGTTTCGGCGCGGGCGGATAGCTCAGTTGGTAGAGCATCGCCCTTACAAGGCGAGGGTCACAGGTTCGAGCCCTGTTCCGCCCAAATTTTACGAAGGTTACGTAAAATTGTTTTTCTTGAAGGAGTTGTAAGGAGAAATAGTTTAATAGATGCAAATGCGACGAAGAGGAGCATTTGTCACAAAGACAGGGCGAGAATGCCGGAGCCAACCGGCACCAGTAATCTGGTGGTTGGCGAGGCGTGGCTGACGACCCGAGCGCTATTGCGCGAGGAGTTGGGACCGAGCCCTGTTCCGCCCACCAAACTTCAGAGTACCCGAACACTGAGACAAGGCTTTGCCCTCAGTGTCATTTTCCTCTTGAAGGGGCACGTCAGACCGGTTCATTTTTTTTTAACTTTAAAAAAAACTTCCGCACTAACGAAGGTTTGCTGAGGAGCGAAATGGCATAAAGTGGGAAGTTGCAAGTTTTGGCATCTTGCTTGAGATTGAGCAGACTTGTACGAATCAGGCAAGAAGGAGAAAATTGTTTGTCATAAGAGTCGAGGCTTCGAGAGTGGGGGTGGATCCCTGATTTAACCTCAAGGGGGTAAATATGATCTTCAAGCTCAATCAAAAAATCAATTTCTGCTTTTCCGCCGCGGCTCAGCCAATAATGAAGCTCGGGCATTCCCAAAAAGGCCATGAGTTCTTGGGCTACATAATTTTCTGCTAAAGCCCCTTTGTATTCTTCAAAGAGTCGATAACGCTCGACAATGGCTGTAGTTGAAGTTTGGGCCATAGCACCCAAAAGCCCGACATCGAGAACATAAACTTTAAAAGCACTTCTATCGGCATAATGTTTAAGAGGAAATTGGCTTTTCTGGACGGCATTTGCCCGGTAAATTAATCCTGCATCTTCAAGCCATTGAAGCGCATTCTCATATTCCCTAGCCCTGGCCCCTTTTTTAATCCCTCGGAAAATAAATTTTCGATTTTCTTGCGCCAAATGCGTGGGCAAGGAATTCCATATCAAAGTCAATTTTGGGATGTCGGAAATGGGCGCATGTTTGACGAAATCCAAAATATATGAATCAATCACCTCGCGTTGGATCTCACGGATTTCTTCTGGATTGTGGCGTTCGGCATAGCATTTCACGGCCTCTGGCATCCCCCCCACAAAGTAATACTGATGGAGGAGGTCAATCAATTCCTTGTGAAATGGTTCAGCATAGGGAACAAAATCCGAAGTATCTTCCAAAACTTTTCGATAGCCTGACTCTCCCAATGCTTCAAGAAATTCCAGAAATGTGAGGGGGTGGATGTTTAAGAAATTCACCTTCCCCACAGGAAAAGATCCAGGCGAAGAAAGTTTCACACCTAAAAGAGAGCCTGCAGCTGCTAAATGATATTCGGGTGCATTCTCTTGAAAATATTTCAACGAATTAAGTGCAGCGTTAGAAGTTTGAATCTCATCGAAAATAATGAGGTCGCTTTCTGGATTAATTTGACTCCTTGAATAAATCGAAAGATCGGACAGAATTCTTTTTGGATTTAAGTTTTTTTCAAAGAACTGGCCAAGTTGAGGTCGTTCTTCAAAATTAAAATAGTGGACTTGTTTATATTCGTTTTTCCCAAATTCCTTAAGAAGGAAAGTTTTTCCGGTCTGTCTGGCTCCTTTAAGGAGGAGTGGCTTGCGCCTTTCTGAAACCTTCCAAGAGACTAACTTTTGATACGCATCTCTCTTCATCTTTATATAATGATTGCTTTTAGCCTATTTGTCAATATTAAGGTCTATTTATGTGATTTGTATCACATATTATGGCTATTAAATGTGATAATTTTACAAATTATGAATAATACAGTTTTATACCTTGTGACAATGGTCAAATTTTGGCTTGCCATCTGCTCACAATAGGAATTTACTCCCGCTTCATGTTTACAAAATCCATGTGAATTCCATAGTCGTTGGATTTTAAGAGCTGAATCACAGATTGGAGATCATCGATTTTTTTGCTGGTAACACGGACTTGATCCCCCTGGATTTGAGACTGAACTTTGAGTTTGGTCCCTTTAATCGCTTTGACAATTTCTCGGGCTTTATCCTCTGAAATCCCTTCCTGCATCTTGAGTTCTTGTCGCATTTTTCCAAGAAGAGCTGCTTCGGGCTTACCATATTCGAACGCTTTTAAAGAAATCCCCCTTTTAACTAACTTTTCTTTAAGCACATTCAGAACCGATTTAAGCGTAAAATCAGTTTGAGAGATCAAAACTAGCTTGTTTTCTTCAAGTTTAATTTCACTGTTTGTGGGTTTAAGATCGTAGCGTTGGGCAATCTCCTTTCGCGCCTGATTAAGGGCGTTATCTAACTCTTGTTTATCAATTTTACAAACGATATCAAAAGATGGCATGGCCTTATCCCTATCAAATGATCCAAGGCAGATCAATAATAAAAATGAGCTTAGGGCAGCTTAAAAATTTTAATAATTTCAATAACCTAGGAGTTTTCTAGTCTTTTCTTTAAGTTTAAACAAGTCCTTGGTATAATTAAGGTAATTACATTTCTCTCTAAAATTTTCCCTATATTAGAAGTGAGATAAAAACCAAAGGGGGCCAAAAATGATTAAGCAGTTTTTCTCTTTTCCTATATATCTTTTAGTTTTATTCATGGTTATAAGTTGTGGTGTACAAAAACAGGCAGGAGGTCCGGGAGTCAACACACAAGTAGCTTCGCAAGTTTATGAGTGTACTGAAAGCGATGGTACAAAAAGCGGTAAAACTTCTTCTGACATACAAGCCATGCTTGAAACTATTAACGGTAAAATAATAGCTCAGTGTAAAATTTTAGATGTTTTTGCACATCAAAGGACTGGACGCTACACATTTCAAGAAATAGCTTCTCTTCATAAAACAGATTGGAAAACATGTCCTTTAAGACGAAACATTGCGCCCAATCCTCCTGGTTTTTCAGATGAGTGTTTTTCTTTTGAGGTTTGTTTAGAATGCGATGAAGGATATGATGGCCCCACTTATTACGATCTTTCAAAACTTCCAAGTAAAGGTGATGAAGGTCCTCTAACGGGTGGAGGTACTGAGACTCTACCTGAATTACCACCTTGTTATGATAATACAAATCCTACAAGAGCACAGATACAACTAGGGTTAGAATATTTGAAGAATAACAAGAGTTCTTTTTCTCAAAGTGGGTGTCAGATTGCTAATTTCTATGCTGCTTATGTTCAACAAACAACTCAGGGGCTTGTTGAACTAGGTTCTACAAATTCCACACCAACTGTGGCTGAGTGTAAAGCACCTAGTTTTAGAAGAAAAACAATTGTTGGTCATCCTTTTGGAGAGTGTATTTTACTTGAAGCCTGTTTCCAGTGTGAAAGCGATCAGCTATATTATGATCTACCTAGTTATTTTCGTTATCCTTAGAGATCTGCTTTTTTCTTCGGATAAAGAAAAAAAGGCCAATTAAAATACCTATAGCTGGCAAAATAAAATAAAGCCAAAGAGGTGTCTTTTTAATATCAAGGGCCTTTTCAACAATCTGCCTTGCTTCTTTTTTTGTTTTTGCAAATGAGTAAGAAGCAAAGCCAGCATCGGATAATTCTTTGAGCTCAGGTATGGATTGCCCTTCCGATCCAACATCAATAATGTGAACTTGAAACGGAAGCTCTTTAGGGTCTATTTCTTTAACAAGAATTTCTAGTTTTCTTTTCCAAAAATTTTCGCTTTTTCTCGTTCTTACAACTCCTATTTGATAAATGCCTTTTTCAAAACGACGAAGGATGGGTTGAAAAGAAAAAATTCTTTCAAAAGAGCCATCTTTTTTCCTTAAGTGAAATTGGAGAAAGTCTTTTTCAAGGTAATCTTCTGCAATACCTTTGATAACAATGGCTAGATTTTTTTGATCTTCAGTGACTTCAAATTGAAACCAATCTTGATCCAAAAAATCAAATAAATAAAACTCTTGGGGCTCATTGAGTTTAAGTTTAATAGCCCTTGAGGGTTCATCATTAGGCTCTTTAAGATCTGGATCTTCAAGTTCCATGTATTGTAAAAAGAAATGATTGAGATCTTGGCGCCACACCTCTGTTGATGATGGATCTCTAAAAAATTGAATAATATATTCACCTAATTGGGGGCGAGACCACACTTTTTCTTCTAGAGTAGTTTGACGCCCTCCTGATGAAAGTTCAGTAACAAAAAAGCGATACCGGGATTGTTGATCGGATGCCAAAATGCGGAAGAGACCTCTTTTTGTAATTTTGAATTTAAAATGGTCTTTATCTCCTGCTTCAAAGAGATGGAATGAAATTTTTGTATTAAAAGGAATCTCTTTTGCTTCATTGGGAGTGTTGTTAGGTTCCCAACTGTCTTGGTTTTCATAGAATTTGAGTTGGAATGAAAAGGGTTTATCATAAAATGGTTTTTCTAGATGAGCGTGAAAAATTTTAAAATAGTACTTTTGTGGTTTAAGAAATTGGGTTATGGGGAGCTCTTGTCCGCTTGAAATGATTTCTTCATTTGTAACTGATACCATTTTAATGCGAGTATAGGTTTTATAAACTTCCTCCTCTTGAAGAGAGAAAACAATATAACCACTTTGTTTAATTTCGAAAGAAAACCAATCCTGATCATCTTTTCCTGAAAATTCAGTTTGATAAAACTTGTTAAGCTCAATAAGACGAGCTTGTTCTTTGCTGTTATTAGGTTCAAAAGAATCAGCCCAAACCGTTTGAGTAAAAAGAATGATCCAAAGGCAAAGTATTTTTTTAACTTTATTCATATGTGGAAGTGGGGAGAGTTTCTTCTTCCATATCTGTAGGTTTATGTTCTTGTATGATAATGCCTCCTTTTCCCTTGAGGCGGTTCAAAGCTTCTTCAGCTGGATTGTAAGGGGTTTTTTCTCCTCGATAGCGAGCTTCTCCGCCCGCATCGCACGTATCCATTCCATCAGAGAAAAGCATAAGCACTCCAGCGAAAGTATTTTCTAAAAACTCGCCTGCTTTATTTATGGCCTTAGCTAAAGGTGTTGAGGCGTGTTCTGATGCATTGGTGCCACTGACAGTGGCAGTTACTGTTTTAGGATCTCCACTGGTGATAGAAAGATCGCACTCTCCCGAGAAAGTAATAAGCCATACTTTTGCTTCCATATCTAAACCATCTAAAGCGGCTAAAGCTCCAGCCCGTGCACTTTCAAAAGTATTGCTTTTAAGCATGCTTCCAGAAGTATCTAAAACGATGACAACTCTTCCAGGGCCTGTGTAAACGGGATAGTCTCTTTTGGGGCCTGGTCCTATGTTGCCAAAATCTTTTTTTCCAGAGTCATCAGAGTCTTTTGAAGTATCTCCGCCACCTGTTGGGGGAGGAGGAGAATCTTTTTTAGATTTTGGTTTTGAGATTTTGAGAGGGTATTTATCCCACTCATCAGTTTCATTGTCTTCTGAATAAGCATGCGAGGAGAGAAAAATAAATAAAGCAAAAAATAGGGAGTGTAAAAAACGCATGAAAATCATTGTATATTATTTTAAGTGTGTGTGCTATAAAGTTTTTTGTTGTAAAAACAATGAGTTACAACTAGATTTGTAAAGCACAATCTTTACATTTTAGTATAGATTAGATATACTAAAAATAGGGAGGTTCTAAAAAGATAAAATATCTATGAAAATCACAGCTTTAGAAGAATATGGTTTAAGGTGTCTGCTCCAGATTGCTAAGATTTGGGGAGACGATATTTCTATTAGTGAAATTGCAAAAAAAGAGGGGTTATCTGTTCAATATGTTTCTAAGTTAACCTCTCATTTAAGGAAGGCGGGGCTTATTGAAGCTAGTCGTGGAGTGCAAGGTGGGTATAGGCTTAAATTTCCTCCAAAAGAGATAACATTAGCCCAGGTTTCAAAAGCCTTAGGAAACCCTATGTTTGGTGGTGAATTTTGTACTGAACACACAGGAGTTGAGCGAGTGTGTGTTCATGAGTGTAATTGCTCAGTGAGGTCGGTGTGGAGTACGATTTATGATTATATGAGTGCTGTTATGGGAAAAATTACACTGGAACAACTTTTACAGGATGAATCGAAAACAAAAAAGGACGTTGTTCATATTCTTTTAGAAAGCGCAAAAGCAGCAGCAGCTAAGCAATAAATTTTTTTGGAGTTATTCTTGACAAAAATGTAATAATTTAAGAACAATAGTGAAATGGGAGAAATAACAATGGCAAAAAATTCAGTCCATGAGTTAGCAAACCGTGAATATAAATACGGTTTTGTAACTCCACTTGAAACTGATCAAGTTCCAAAAGGACTTAATGAGGATATTGTTCGCCTTATTTCTGCGAAGAAAAAAGAACCTCAATTTATGCTTGATTGGCGCCTTAAGGCTTATCGATATTGGACGACAATGCAGGAACCTACTTGGCAACATGTAAAATATCCGCCGATTGATTATCAAAATTATATTTATTATTCAGCTCCAAAAAGGGAAGAAGAAGGGCCAAAAACACTTTCAGAGGTGGCTCCAGAGCTTCGTGAAATGTTTAATAAACTGGGCATTTCTTTAGAGGAACAAAAACGTCTTTCAGGGGTAGCTGTTGATGCTGTTGTTGATAGCGTTTCTGTTGCCACTACTTTTAAGAAAAAATTAGCAGAGATAGGTGTGATTTTTTGTTCTTTTTCAGATGCTGTGAAGGAGCATCCAGAGCTTATTGAAAAATATTTGGGTTCTGTTGTTCCCTATAACGACAACTATTTTGCAGCTTTAAATTCAGCCGTGTTTAGTGATGGTTCTTTTTGTTACATTCCAAAGGGTGTTCGTTGCCCGATGGAGCTTTCTACTTATTTTAGAATCAATGCTGCTAATACAGGACAGTTTGAAAGAACACTTATTGTCGCTGAAGAGGGAAGTTATGTGAGTTATCTTGAAGGGTGCACGGCTCCTATGAGAGATGAAAATCAACTCCATGCGGCAGTTGTAGAACTTCTTACTTTTGATAATGCTGAAATTAAATATGCCACTGTTCAAAACTGGTATCCAGGGGATAAAAATGGCAAAGGTGGTATTTTCAATTTTGTAACAAAAAGGGGTAAGTGCGAAGGGGCTCATTCCAAAATTTCTTGGACACAGATTGAAACGGGTTCCGCAATTACATGGAAATATCCAAGTGTTATTTTAAAAGGTGATCATTCTGTGGGTGAATTTTATTCTGTGGCGCTTACAAATAATTATCAACAAGCAGATACGGGTACAAAAATGCTTCATATTGGTAAAAACACTAAAAGCACTATTATCTCAAAAGGTATTGCGGCTGGTCATGGACAAAACACTTATAGAGGGCTTGTGAGGGTGCAAAAAGGTGCCTCCAATGCCAGAAACTATTCACAATGTGACTCTCTACTTTTAGGTGACAAGTGTGGTGCCCATACTTTTCCTTATCTTGAGTCTAAAAATAATACAGCACAAGTTGAGCATGAAGCATCTACTTCTAAAATAGGTGAAGATCAGCTCTTTTATTGCATGCAGCGAGGGCTTTCAGAAGAGGATGCTGTTTCACTTATAGTGAATGGTTTTTGTAAAGAAGTGTTTCGAAAGCTTCCAATGGAGTTTGCCGTTGAAGCCCAAAAACTTCTGGATGTAAGTCTTGAAGGGGCAATTGGTTAATCAACAATCTGGAGTGAGGACTTATTTATGTTAAGTATTAAAAATCTTTGGGTCAAAGTTGAAGGTAAAACTATTTTAAAAGGAATTAACCTTGAGGTTAAAGCAGGGGAGGTTCATGCTGTGATGGGCCCCAATGGCTCTGGAAAGAGTACTTTGGCCAATGTTCTTTCAGGACGAGATATTTTTGAAGTAACAGAAGGTTCTGTTCTTTATAATGGCAAGGACTTGTTAAAACTCCCCCCTCATGAGCGGGCTCGTGAAGGAATATTTCAAAGTTTTCAATATCCTGTAGAGATTCCAGGGGTGAGCACCATGAATTTTTTAAAAACAGCTGTTAATTCACTCAGGAAACATAAAGGGCTTGGCCCAATAGACGCCATAGATTTTCTAGCTTTAGTCAAAGAGAAAACAAAACTTCTTAAAATAGATGAAACTCTGCTTTCTAGATCTATTAATGAGGGTTTTTCAGGTGGAGAAAAAAAGAGAAATGAAATTTTTCAAATGGCAGTATTAGAACCAAAGATC
>CAYJUJ010000023.1:0-12916 GCA_964373325.1 uncultured bacterium | reverse complement strand
CTTTAAAATGTTTTTTTATAATTTTAGTTTGGCTCTGCGTTTTGATGGCGATGAAAACGACACCCAGATTTTTTTCACTTCCATTACTCGCAATGCCACTCACTGCAATAGCAATATCTGCGTTACTTCTATTTGTAGCACCTTCCGCCATGGATGCAACCGTTTCTTTTGAAACAGCGCCATATTTTTTTAATATTTTTTGGGAAACACCAAGCATTTTATGTTTTGCTTCATCAGAATAAGTGATGAAACCAAAGGCAAAAATTTTTGAAGCACTAGGAGTATCGGTAATAGTTTTAGCAATAAGTCCACCTGTTACAGATTCAGCGGTGGTAATGGTTAGTTTTTTTTGTTGAGCTAGTTTTATGATATTTTTCGCGTTCATTTTAAATAAATTTTAGACCCATATGGAGGATAAGACATACATAGAGTCCTGCTACGAGATCATCACCCACAATACCTAAGCCGTTTTTCCATTTTTCCTGGATGAAGCGGGCAGGGGGTGGTTTGAAAATATCAGCTATTCTAAAAAGGATAAAAGCAATCAGAATATTAAGCCATGTAGCGGGTATATAGGCCGAAGCAACGAGACAACCGGCTATTTCATCGATAACGATTTGTGAGGCATCATTGATTTTTAATATTTTTTGAGCCTTATCAGCGATCCAAATGCTCATGACTATGAAAGTTATAAGAGTGAGAGGGTAGAGCCACAGATTATCATTTTGTAAAGAAGGAAGGAGAAAAAAACCTAGTGGTAGGGCAAGAAGCGTTCCCCAAGTGCCTGGTGCCTTTGGGAGATATCCCACCCCCAGCCCTGTTGCTAATATTTTAATCATTTGATTCATAAAGTGCCTGGCACTTTTGAAAGCAAAACTTGTGCCAAGTTGCATATTATCATAAAAAGTTTCCTTTTAATTTTTTTTCTGATCAATTTCAACTTTTTTTCTATGAATAAGCTTCAATGAATCTAAGCAAATCTGTCTCATTATTATTATATGTCTCAAAATGAGACATATAATCATGTGCCAGGCACTTTTAGGGCAAAAAAATGCCAGGTACAATTTTAGGCAACTTTTAAATAGTGTTAGATTTTATTAGATTTTAGATTTTTTTGAATCTTTTCTGATTCATTCTTTTCAAGAAAATGATAGCAAATGTTAAGAAGAAAATCTTTTCTACCTTGATCTGACATGGCTTTCAGGAGTGGATCAAGAGTAATATCATTTTTCATCCATGTATCATTTTGAAACAGTTTTAGAGAAGAATACCTATAGTTAAATGGATTATTTACCACTTTAGCAACAAAGGGATTAAGATACACATATTGAATTATTTTAGTCATATATTCTATGGATTGAATCACTGTAGCACCATAGCGATTCCCAAAAATGTGATTAATACGGTCTTTTTTGGTATTCAGAGCTTTACTAAAAGTAGTTTGGAATAAATGCATGAATTGATACAAATTAGCGTTTGGTGTACTTCCAACAAGATGAAAATGGTTTTTCATGAGAACAAAGTGGTGAATCAAGAAGTTTGTCTTTTGAGCACTATATTTTAAAATAGCTAAAAAAACTGGGTAATCTTCTTCTAGGTTAAACAACATTTCTTTATTATTAGTTCGATTATAGATATGGTATGGATATTCTGATTGATAGATTTTGTTTCGTATTGCCATAAGGATAAGCATTGTGTTTATCAAAAACCGTGCCAAAATAGGAATTGGCGTGAAAACGTGCCTGGCAGTTTTGGGGCAAAAAACTGCCAGGCACGTTTAAAGAAAGCCAAACTTTTTACCGATAGAAGATTAGGTATGATAGATATTTTTGTGTATGATAAAAGTACAAAAACCTTAAATAAGATTGAGAGTTCAAATCTTGATACTTATCTAGGGCAGAAGAATTACCTGATGTGGATTGATTTTTTCAACGCCTCAATGGGTGAGAAGAAATTATTCAGGGAAAAGTTTGGATTTCACCCCATTTCTATTACAGACTGCTTTGGAGAAAAGGCTTTTCCTAAGATCTCTGATTATAAAGATTATGTTTATATACGGGTCCATGGGCTTTCTGTAAAAGAAAATAATGGCAAGGAAGAACAAATTCGTACAGCAAGCCTTTCAGCCTTTATTGGAAATCAAACCCTTGTGACATATCACAAAAAAAATTTTCGAAGTATTAATTTTACAAAACAAAGAATATTTGAAACCCCATCTATTATTGGTATTGATACAGAATTTCTTTACTATCATATTTTAGATGAACTGGTTGATGACTATATTCCTGTGCTTGATAAACTTGACCAAAGAATAGAAGCTGCTGAAGACAAAATATTTGAAGGGGAAGAAACAACTGTTATTGATGATGTTTTTGCTTTAAAGAAAATGCTAACCCATCTTCGAAAGATATTTTACTATCAAAAAGAAGTTATTCACAAAATAGGTCGTGATAAGTTTGATGAAATTTGTGAGAACTGCACCCTTTATTTTAGAAATGTTTATGACCATATGAATAGAATTTCAGATTTGTCAGAAATGTATCGAGATTTAACAACAAGTATTTTGGATGTATCTATCTCTCTTGCTTCTAAAAAATTAAACGATGTTATGAAGGTTTTAACCATTTTTGCATCGGTGCTTCTTCCTTTAAGTGTTATTGTAGGTATCTTTGGAATGAATTTTAAAAACCTTCCCTGGCTTGAATCCAAATGGGGTTTTCCCTCTGTTATGATCTTTATGGCGACCGTTGCCTCTTGCCTTCTCTATTATTTCAGGCGCAAAAAATGGCTGTAAAACAGGAACTATCAAGAAAAAGTGCCAGGCAGTTTTCAACATAGCCAGGCACTTTTTCTTGTGTTAGAATAAACCTGTGGAAATTCGGGTACTTGGATGCGATGGTGGATCCCTTCCTCGTTATCGTTCTGTAAGCCTTCTTATTAATAACTCTATTTGTCTTGATGCGGGAACTGTAACATCAGTTCTTTCTCAAGAAGAACAACTCAAAATAAAGCATGTGCTCCTAACCCATGCCCACATGGATCATATTCATGATCTTCATTTTCTTATTGATAATCGTTTTGTAAGTGACAATTCTCATAACGAAGTGACTCTTTACAGCACCCCATTTATTCTTAAAAATATTCATGAGCATGTTTTTAATGGTATTATTTGGCCTGATTATACAAAGCAGCCGGGCCCTCCAATTCTAATTTTAAAACCTATCGATGATAAACCATTTCAAATAGGGAATTTGAAAATACAAGCAGTTAAAGTTGAACACACTGTTGAAGCACTGGGATACATTGTTAGTGATGGCAAAGTCAGTTGTGTTTTTAGCGGGGATACCAAGGCAACTCAAAAAATATGGGAAGAATCAAAAAAAGCTCCTCATCTTAGGGCCGTTTTTCTAGAACTCTCATATTCATCTAGAAAACTAGATCTTTCCCATAAGGCCAAACATCATTGCCCACCTACTTTTATAGAGGAGCTTAAAAAAATTCCAAAAGATATAGCTGTGTATGCTTATCATTTAAAACCCCATTTTTATAATGAGATCATAGAAGAAATAAAATCAAAAAAAACAAAAAATGTAACAATATTAAAGTCGGACCAAGTGATCAAAATCTAAATGAAAAAACTCTTTTCACTTTCTGTTCCTCGGATTGTAGCCTTTGTAACTATTATTGTTTTAGCACTTAAAATTTTCCATTTTGTTTCTCCACAAACCTTTCCTTTTTTAAGTGCTTTGGAGCTAAAACTCTTAGATACCAAATTTAAAACCCGTGGGAGCCAAAAAGCAGATTCTCGTATTGTGATTCTCGCTATTGATGATGAAAGTATTAATCTCTATGGCAGGTGGCCATGGGATAGAAATATTTTAGCTAAAGCTATTCAGAAATTAAACTCTGCAAATCCAGCTACTGTGGCCTTGGATATGGTTTTTTCGGAATCTGATCCCCATTTTGGAGACAATGCATTGGCACAAGCCTTAAGCCAGTCTCAAAATATCGTTTTAGGCTATTTTTTCTATTTTGATAAGGAGTTGCCAACACAAAAAAAACTTCCTTCTTCTATTAATCTCAAAATTTCAAGTGAGCCAACTCGGGAAAATGTTATTCCAAAAGCTTTGAGTGTTGAAATGAATAGGACGCCTATTGCTGAGGCCACAGAACATTATGGTTTTTTTGATTTTCCTCAAGATGAAGATGGCGCTGTAAGGCGTGGAAATCTTATTGTTGAATATGGAGAAGGCTTATATCCCTCTTTTGCTCTTAAAACTGTATCACTTTACCTTAAGAAAAACATTGGTGTTCGTTTTGATAAAGAGGGTGTCAATCATGTTTTTTTAGATGATGTTGTTATTCCATCAGATGAAAGTGGAAGCCTTCTTGTTAATTTTAGAGGGGGTAAGAATACCTACCCTCATTACAGTTTCAAAAATGTACTTCAAGGGAAAATAGAAAATACTTTACTGCGCAATAAAATAATTCTCATGGGTGTCACTGCCAGAGCTGTGCAGGATTTAAGAACGACCCCTTTTTCAACAGATATGTCAGGGGTAGAGGTGCATGCCAATATTATTGATAATATTTTAAATCAAAATTTTCTAAAAAGAAGTTTTGCTACTTTTGTTGAGGAGCTTTTTTTTATTATTTTATTGGGAATGTTTTTAAGTTTTGGGCTCAAAAGAATGCATTCTAAAATAGGGCTTCTTTTTACCCTGGGGCTTACAAGTTTTATCTATTGTGGCGATCTTTTTTTCATTTTTGAGAAAGGTATTTGGGCACACACGCTTTTTATTTATATTCAAGTTTACTTAACCTTTGTTGATGTTATTTTTTATAAATATTTTGTTGAAGAAAGAAGAGCAAAACAAATAAGAGCTGCTTTTGAACATTATTTGGCACCCGCTTTAGTTGAAGAGCTGATTCGTGACCCATCAAAACTACAGCTCCGAGGAGAGAAAAAGGTTCTGACCGTTCTTTTTGCAGATATCAGGGATTTTACAAAGCTTTCTGAAAAGCTCGATCCAAATCTACTTACAAAAATGATTAATGAGTACATGACGGCCATGACAGACGTGGTTTTTGAACAAGGAGGGCTTATTGATAAGTATATGGGGGATGCCATCATGGTAATTTATGGAGCCCCTGTTCCATCTCAACAACATGCTGATCAAGCCATTCAGACCTCCCTAGCAATGCTAAGTCGACTAGCGGAACTTAACGAAAGTTGGAAAATGCAAAGATTGCCAACTCTTCAAATGGGCATTGGTATCCATACAGGAGAGATGCTTGTAGGAAATATGGGAAGCTCTCGTATTTTTGATTATACAGTTATTGGAGATTCTGTAAATCTTGCATCACGGTTAGAAAAGGCAACCAAGTTTTATAAAGTTCCTATTATTATAAGTGGAAAGACAAAAGAACTTTTGCATAAATCTTATCTTGTGAGGAAGTTAGATAACGTCCAAGTTCGAGGCAGATCTGAGGAGATT
The DNA here is from genome assembly GCA_964373325.1 of uncultured bacterium. Lineage (GTDB taxonomy): Bacteria > Bdellovibrionota > JACOXK01 > JACOXK01 > JACOXK01 > CAYJUJ01. Next base: position 7,418 of record CAYJUJ010000023.1, on the reverse strand, counting down.
ACACTTTATGAGGTTTTAAAAACAGAAAAAACCCATGAAGAGCATCAAAAAGAAGTCATTTTACTTTATGAAAAGGCTCTTTCTTCCTACGAGAACAGAAAATTTGAAGAGGCTCTTATGTGTTTTAAAGAGATAGAAGATATTCAGGAACATGATTATCCGACAGAGATTTTTCTTAAAAGATGTGAAGATCAACTTCTCTCCCCGCCCCCTCGAGATTGGAAGCCGATCCACAAATTATAAAAGGTACTGTTCCAAAAGTGACACTACTTGTGTCATCTCCGGACGTTGTTGGGTCAACTGGCTTTTTTGAGCTGTAGATGAAGTTTTGGATGAAAGATGGTAGTTCGATTTCTGCCTGAGGTTTTTGATTCGTACAAGGCCTGGTCAACATCTTGCAAGAGTTTTTCAAATGTTTGTTCGTGTGTTTTCTCAAGACTCACAACTCCTAAACTAATGGTAACCGAAAGTGTATGACCTTCAAAGTTAAATGGATGTTTTTCAATGATCTGTCTTAGTTTTTCTGCTGTCATTTGTGCTTGGCGAATATTAGTTTCAGGAAGCGCTATAATAAACTCTTCTCCACCATATCTGGCGAAAATATCTGCTTTTCGAATGATATTCTGAGTCACTCTTGCTACTTCTGTTAAAATAAAATCTCCAGCACGGTGCCCATAGGTGTCATTAATATTCTTAAAATGATCAATATCAAACATAATCAGAGAAAGATCTGTTTTGTATCTTCTAACACGAGCAAACTCGTTTTCTGCCCATATTTTAAAATAGCGTTTGTCAAAAATACTTGTTAAACCATCATAAATAGCCATGTGGTAAAGCCTTGCATTCTCAATGGCTACAGCAATTTGATTCGCATAGCTTGTAAAAATAAGAAGATCTTCTCCATCAAAAGTTTCGCCATTTATTTTATTAACTATTTCAAGAACACCTGTTATTTTTCCCTTAACTTTAAGGGGTACCGCTAGAATCGACTTTGTTTTAAAGTGGGTCATTTCGTCAACACGTTTAGCAAAGTTTTTACTTTTGCTGACATCGTTAACGATCATGGGTTCCCCTGTTTTAGCCACTTGGCCTGCAATTCCTTCGCCCATTTTAAGTCTTATTTCCTTTACTTTTTGACTGCCACCCTCAGCTTTTGAAAAGTAGAGTTCTTTTGTTTCCTCATCAATAAGCATAATGGATGATGCTTCCACTTCCATCACTTGCTTCATGGATCGAAGTACTATTTTTAGGAGATCATCAAGATCTAGGGTGGAGTTAATGAGGGTTAGAGTATCTAGGGCACATAAAAGTTTTTTCTCATTAGACATAATAGATCCTCCTTCTTCTTATGAATAAATAGATGAGCGGAGTTAAAAATATGAGGAGATTTGCAAATTGGTTAAAATCACCATCATAAGGGCCTTTAAAAACAGTTCCGCACAAACCTCCACCACTTGTGGGGCTAGTCAACGGACTTGAAAGGCTACTTACGATATTGACTGTTAGTGCTGGTCCAGAGGATGTGCTTGATGAGGTGGTCAGTCCTGAAACAAGTGTTCCAATAGAACTTCCGGAACTTCCCGAAACACTAGGATTACTTCCATTATCTGTTAAAGCAAAGCTTATTTTTGCAGATTCTCCAATAGGACCGGTAACAAGGAGCATATAACTTCCATTTTCTATGCTTACAGAAGCCGTTACATTGGGGTTATTTGAGGTTGCTGTCAGTGTGTTTGTAGAAGTGGGCAAAACTCCAGAAACACGAGTCGTAGTGCCATTTACAAGGTACCCATCATGGTCAATAGTATCATCGCCACCAATAGAGCTAAGGGTTAGATTAATTTTGGATCCACTTATGACATTAAAATTAAGTTGGGATTGAGAAGTAAATACGAATGGTGGATCGTTAACAGCTTGAATGTCAAAAATAAAATCTTGATAAGTTGTATTGCTTCCAATCTTTCGAGCAAGAATTACTTTTGTTTCTCCAGCCATTCCTGGTTGAGGCGTGACCGTCATTTGATTTCCCTGAAAGCTAATATCTTGAATAAGAAGTTTATTGATAGTTGCCTTAAGGGCAGAAAATGTTCCCGTTCCTGAAAAGTTAAAAACCGTTGATGAATCTTCAAGAATTGAACACTTTATAGAGCTACCACTTAAACTACAGCCAGAAGGTGTGACTATACTTGGATAAGTGCCCGTAGCCCTTTTATTCCATGAAAGAATATAAAATGGGGAAAGAGATACGCCATCACTCGTACTTCCTCTCATTTCCGAAGCATTTAAAGTTTTAGTAACACTTACTTTAATATAATGGTCACCATCTGCTTTTACTTCATATTGAAAATAAAAAGGATCTTTGTTAACAGGATCTGTTTCATAGGGATGGTTTTCGATGGAGACAGTTTCACTAGGAGCAACAATAGTTAATTTTAAATCTCTCGGAGATCTTAATTCATACGCGGTTGCACGAACATCCAGCCTTTGTCCTGCTTGAAGATTTATTTTGTAATAATCGGTGTCATTAATATCTTCTGCTTTTGCAACGAGAACGGAGGAAGCAGCCAAGTCTAAATTGAAAGCTTTTCCTTGAGAGTTGTTATTAGAACTACCTTCATATTTAGCATCTGAAAGGAGATTGAGAGATACAGGAATGTTAATTCCAGAATTTGTTGTCAGGGAAGAAAAAATGAGGGGCTCCTCTTGAGATCCGGTATAAAAGGTCTCGACAAAATCAGTTTCGTCATGGGCTCCATTAAAATAAGATCCAAAGGGATTGATGTTTTGAATAGGGGCGACATAAAGAATGTATTTTCCAGAATTATCAAGGCCTCGAATATTAAATTGGCCGGAGGTATTGGTAAGATCACTCACCCATGGTTTTCCTTGCCATGGCCCTTCATCCACTCGAATCGCAATTACATGGGCTCCAAACATGGGTGTTCCAGCTTTTTTTACAGTACCTGAAATATTAAATATTTGAGAAAAAGAAGAAGGATAAAGAGAAGAAATAGCTGCAATTTCATCTTGACTCAAAATTCGTTGTTTATCTTGGGCACTGAAATACATAGTACCCGTCATCGGTGTATGTCCTAAGCCAAAAGCATGTCCAAATTCATGAGTGGCAACGTCTGCAAGATTGATGTTTGTTCCTTGAGTTGGTTGAGAGCCCCCCACAAAGTTATAGTAATTATTGAAAGTAACATCGGCATCAATAACTTGTCCTGAAGATACGAAAAATGTTGTTCGTGTTTCAGCTACCGTTGAAATGGCGCCTAAGTTTGAAAAAGAAACAGTATTAATGCCATCTAATCCATTAGCAGTGTCATTAGTAGTTGTTTCAGCAGTAAAATAGAATGATGTCTGGCTAGGATAGAGAGCATTCCAGGAATTGATAGCAGTGATGAGAGACGCATATTCTCCCGAGTCAGTTGTTTTTGGGTTTCCATTTAAGTTAAAAGAAAGTTTTACAGGTATATAACTTCCCCAGGAAAGAAAAGCTCGGTTGCTTCCAGTCCAATAACTTTCCTGAAGCCAAGAGAAAGCTGCAAAGGGCAGAAAAGTAAGAATAATAAAAAAAGTTTTTTTCATTTTTGTTTCTTAATAATATGTCGTAATGCATTTTTAAATTCATCTGGATCGACACGAATCTTTTCATGTTGACAGGTGGGGCCGTGTAAGTGAGGAGCTTCTGATACCCTCGATGTGCTTTGTGAAGTCAAAGACATTTCAGCTCGTGTTGTTGGGTCATGAACAGTTAAAGTGGTTTCAAATTTTCTATTCCCATTGGCGATTATTTCGGGAACTACATGAGAGCTTGTTTCAATTTTTCCATCCCGGGTACCATTTCTTAAGAAAAGAATAGCTCGTTTTGTTCCATGAACTCCTTGGAAAATTTTTAATAACTCGTCGGTACCGGAATTTCCTACGATTTGACCACATAGGTTCTCCCTTTTATCACCACATGGGGCTAATGCTCGATTATTCATGAGAGCTTCTTCAGGAGGTGCTTTGAGAGGCACTCCTCCTTTTGAGGTGAATGTGATTTCACGTCCATTCTTGCAAGTTCCATGAAGACATTCAATGACACTTCCCTTCCAATAACTTATGGCTTTTCCTTTTTCTGTCCAAGTAGCTTGTGGTGCTTGTGTGAGCTCTATATGGACAATAGTACTTGATTGTTGGCAGGCTTGCTCCACATCTTCTTCAAGGTGCAAGGAAAAACAAAATGATACAGGGATAAGGCTAATGATAAGAGTGAGTGTTTTCATTTCCTATAAGTTTCTTCGGCTTTTTTGATGAAAAACTTTATCTGAAAAACACAGTAATTTTGAGTAATTAGAGCCTTTTTATATGGGGGATTATAACTGTAAAACTTGTCTCTATTATACCTAACTTATTAATTTCTCTCAAGAAAAACTTTTTTGAATACATTTTCCTATGTTAGACTAAAAATGTGCGTTTAAGCCTTCTTCACAAATATTTGATTCGAGAAATGGTTCTACCTTTTTTAATGGCTGTTTGTATTTTATCTTTCATTCTTTATGTTATTGATTTTTATTCTTTAAAGGAAGAGTTTATTTCTAGTGTTAATTTTATAACGTGGTTAAAGATTTCTTTTTATATTCTATTAGAGAAAGCTTCTCTTATCTTACCCATGGGATTTCTTTTTAGCTGTCTTGTGAGTTTAAGCCAGTTGTCCAACCAAAATGAAATTGTGGCAGTTAAATCAGCGGGGGTTAATCCAATTATATTTCTCAAACCACTTGTTTTTGTTTCTATATTATTTTGCGTTTTATGTTTTATAATAGCTGGTTTTTTAGAGCCTGTTAGTTATAAAAATATTAAATATATTTTTACTCATGTTATTGAAAGTAAAAATGTAACCCTTTTAAAAGAAGGTATTTTTAATGAAAATTTCTTTCACTATATTATTTATGTTGAAAAAATAGATAAAAGAGAAGGGCAATTGAACAATGTTGTGGTTATTAAAAATGATGAAAGTAGCAAAACTTCTACAAATATTATTTTTGCTAAGAGAGGTTATATTCACAAACAATTAGAGCCGCTCATGATTATTCTTCAACTAGAAGGGGGTACATATCATCTAGGGTCTGAAGATTTTAAAAAGGTTGATTTTCAAAAAGCACACATTAAATTTGAACATGCAAACAAGTGGATTATGGGACGAGAAGCAAAAAAGAAAGATATTGTTTCTTTATTTAATGCATCGAAAAAAGATTCTAGCGCGTACTTAGAGTTACATAAGAAAACTAATCTTTCTTTGGCCTCGGTGTTTTTTGCTTTATTCGCTTTTGGGTTTTGGGGAATTTTACAACGTATGAATCGAGGGATTTCTTTTTTAGCGATGCTTGTTGTGTTATTTGGGTATTATTTATCTTACATTGTTGCAGAGAGATTTAGTAGTAGCCTTTCTCATTTTGAAATTGGATTTATTATGGCATTACCCAATTTTTTTCTTCTGATATTAAGTCTTTTTTTTATCTATTGGGCCCACCAAAGATAGAATAGAATGCTCTAGTTTTAAATATTTTTTGGCACAATCAATAATATGAGATTTTTGGATCCCCATAATCTTTTGGGGGTAGGTTAAAGTTTCTTGATAGCCCAAACCATAAAGCTCATCAAAAGAGTAAAAAGCATTTCTAGAGCTTAATTTTTGGAGGCTCATTTCGTATTTACCAACAATATATTTTTTTGTTCTATTAATGTCTTGTCGAGATATGTTTCCTTGGGCTATGTTTTTGATTTCTTTTTCAAGGAATTCTAGAGCTTTAGGGAGTTTTTCTAGACTTGTTCCGATATAGATATAAAAATGGCCTGCCTCTATACCTTCAACATTGCTGGCATAGATTGAGTAGGCAAGCCCCTCTTTATCCCTTAAATTTAAAAAGAGTCGACCACTTTGACCAGACATAAGGGTAGAAAGGATGTGAAGGGCGAAACGATCTTTATTTTTAATTGTTGTTCCTAAAAATCCCCAGACAACATGAACCTGTTTTTTATCAACATAGGTAAAATTTCTTTCATGATGGGCTGGTAATTGTGGAGAAGGCAACTTCAGAGAAGGTATTTTTTGATGAGGTATTGTTCTCATTTCATTTAAAATTTGTTTTTTTGTTTCTTCTGTAAAGTCTCCTACAAGGGTTATAACTAGAGAAGCGGGGGAAAACACCTTTTTGTAGAATTTTTTAAGATTTTTTTGATTTATCGATCGAACTGTTTTTGCATCTCCATAGAGTGGCCAGCCATAGGGGTGTTTTCCATAAAGCTTTTGAATAAAAATATGATATGCCTTTCCCGCCGGCTGGTCTTCTTCAAATTTGATTTCCTCAATAATTTGTTGGCGCTCTTTATTAATAACCTCTTTATCGAAACTTGGATTTTTTAGAACATCAAAGAAAAGAGAGATGGCTTCTTTTTGATGGGAGCTCAAAAACTCAAAACTAAGCCCTAATGAATTCCGACCGCTAAAGGCTTCTAGAGAGCCGGCCATTTTTTCTACAAGCTTTGCAATGGTCAAGTGATCCCTGGTGGTTGTACCTTGAGGAAGTACTCTAGCTAAAAAGTAAGATATTCCTTTCTGATGCGGTAACTCAAAGCGAGCTCCTCCAAGTAATGAAGCTCTCATAGTTAAAAGGGGTAGATGGGGATCATGGCAAAAAAGAACTCTTATATTATTGATTTTTATTCTTTCAATTTTTTCGCTTTTTTTTCTTTGATCGGAAGAAAAAGGAACTCTTATCTTTTGTTGAAGTATTTTTTTAATATTTTTGTTTTGTGGTGACATGTCTTTTGGAAAAACATGAGTGAGTGTTATATTTGAGAAATTCAAGTATTTTCGAGCCATTTCCATGATCTCGGAAGATGTAGTGAGGCTTATTGATTTATAATATTCTTTTTCAGCGTTGAGAGAGCCAAAAGCCGAGATAAAAAATCCAAGTTTTCTTGCAATACCATCTGTTGTTTCTTTTTCAAAAATAGCTTCACTTTCTATATTTGTTTTAGCTGTTTGTAGTTCTTCTTCTAGAACGTGTTTTGTTTTAAACTTATTAATTTCTTCTCTGAGAAGTGTTAGATAATCTTTTAAATGTTTATGCTCTAAAACAGAACTGATGAAGAAAATTCCTGAATCACGAAGAGCATAGGCTCCTGCATAAATGGAGCTAACAACTTTTCTTTTGATGCGGAGTGTTGCATAGAGGCGGCTACTGTCACCTTGGCCAAGTATGGAGGCAAGTACATCTAGTTTAGGGATATCCTCGTGTGTCACAGGAGGTACTAGATAACCCATATTTGTATGAGCTAGTTGTGTGTTAAAAGGTTTAGTTTTAATGATGAGCCCTTGAGATGGGGGCACAAGAAGTCTTTTTTTAGGTGGTGCCGCTCTATATTTA
>CAYJUJ010000022.1:2247-13044 GCA_964373325.1 uncultured bacterium | reverse complement strand
ATATAGAAAAGTACCATCCCTTAACCCTTGCCCCTTAAGCCTTAACCCTATTTTTATCCATTGCAACTTCCTTAAAAAACGTTGCCTTTGCTCCTCTCATTCGTTAAAAATATTATCAACTTATGAAGAGAGATCCTTCGGTTTTACCTCAGGATGACAGAGGAAAATCAGAAAAAAATATAGAGGAACAAGTCAAGGAACACGTTTTTCTAAGTAAGGTTGATCAGCTCGTCAATTGGGGACGTAAAAATTCCCTATGGCCAATGCCAATGGGAATTTCTTGCTGTGCCATTGAAATGATGGCCTTTGTTGGCCCCAAATTTGATGTTGCGCGTTTTGGTTCTGAAGCCCTTCGTTTTTCTCCACGGCAAGCTGATGTCATGATTGTAGCAGGTACCCTCACCTACAAAATGGCCCCAGTTGTTAAAAGAATTTATGATCAAATGATGGAACCCAAATGGGTTATTGCCATGGGGGCATGTCTTCTCACAGGAGGAATGTTTGATAGCTATTCTGTTGTTCAAGGGCTTGATAAAATCATTCCTGTCGATGTTTACTTATCCGGTTGCCCGCCAAGGCCAGAAGCTATTATAGAAGCCATTCGCGAAATTCAGAAAAAAATAGATAAAATGAGCCCAACGCGTGGATATAAAAGAGATATTTATCCAGTCGAGGTACCTATTCCTACAATTGATACAAATATTCCACGTAAAAAAACCAATACTATGATTCTTAATATGGGCCCTCAGCACCCAAGTACCCACGGAGTGCTTCGAGTTATTTTGGAAATTGATGGTGAAAAAATCGTTTCTGCCCATCCTGATATTGGATTTTTACACAGAGGTTATGAAAAAATAGCAGAGAATAGAACTTACTATCAATTTATTCCTTACACAGATCGTCTCGATTATCTTTCAGCGCCTGGCAATAATATTTCCTATGTTTTGGCAGTTGAAAAACTTTTAGGAATAGAAGTTCCAAAACGATGCCAATATTTAAGGGTACTGGTTTATGAGCTCGCTCGTATTGCAAGCCACTTGGTATCCATTGGAACTTATAGTTTAGACGTAGGCGCTGCGACTGTTTTCTTTTACACATGGGAGGAAAGAGAGTGGATCTATAGCCTCTATGAAATGCTGTGTGGAGCAAGGCTTACAACTAGCTTTGCCCGCGTTGGCGGTGTTATGCGAGATGCAACACCTCAATTTCTCAAAGAAACAAGAAACTTTATTAAAAAGTTCTCTAAAAAAATTGACGAATACGAAAATCTTCTTTCCAACAATAAAATCTGGCTTGATAGAACTAAAAACGTAGGCGTTATTTCAAAAGATTTGGCTATGAAATATGCCTTAACCGGCCCCGTTCTTCGTGCAAGTGGTATCAACTGGGATCTTAGAAAAAACATGCCTTATCTAGCTTATCCTGATTTTGATTTTGATATACCTCTTGGAGAAAATGGAGATTGCTACGATAGATATTTAGTTAGAATTAAAGAGATGAGAGAAAGTGTGAAAATTGTTAAGCAAGCACTTGAAAATCTTCCAGAGGGACCCGTTCGTGTGCAAGATAGACCCGATGTTGTGATCCCTTCCAAACAAGATGTTTATACAAAAATGGAATCTCTTATTTACCATTTTAAAATTATGTCTCAAGGATTTAATGTGCCAGAAGGGGAGGCTTACGTAGCTACCGAAAACTCTAAAGGAGAGCTTGGTTGGTATATTCAAAGTGATGGTACAAGCAAACCCAAAAGGCTTCGAATTCACAGCCCTGCTTTTATGAACATTCAAGTACTGCCCGAAATTGTGGAGGGGCTTCTTTTAGCAGATGTTATTACAACTATTGCCAGCCTCGATCCAGTTATGGGAGAAATTGATCGATAATGTTGGAAGTTACAATTAATAATAAAAAAATCTGCGCAGAACCTGGAAAAACTATTATCCAAGTTGCTGATGAAAATGGCGTTAAAATTCCAAGGTTCTGCTATCACAAAAACCTTCGAGTTGTAGCCCAATGCCGAATGTGTTTGGTAGAAGTGGGTGGCTCTAAAAAACCACTTGCTGCTTGCTCAACTCCAATTACAGATAAAATGGTTGTTAATACAGCTAGCCCTATGGCTAAGGAAGCTCAAAAATCTGTTTTAGAATTCCTACTTCTCAATCATCCTTTGGACTGCCCTATTTGTGACAAAGGGGGGGAGTGTCCTCTACAAGATAACACTTTTCAATATGGTACTGCGTCAAGTCGAATGGAAGACATCAAGCGACGCTTAGACAAAAATGTAGATTTTGGAAATAACATTGTTTTTGATACGGAACGCTGCATTCTTTGCTCTAGATGTGAACGCTTCTGCAAAGATGTTACAGGAACAGCGGAAATTGGAATTGTTCAACGCGGAGCTAAAAGCGAAATTTCCGTTTTTGACGAGAATGGGGTTTATAACGATTTTAGCTTAAATATTGTTGATCTTTGCCCTGTTGGGGCTTTGACTAATAAAGATTTTCGCTTCCGAGCCCGTCCCTGGGAAATGAAAAGAACGGAAAGCTTCTGCCCTTCATGCCCCTTAGGTTGTAAATCTAGTTTTTGGGTTAAAACAAGTTTTAAAGAACAAAAAATACTTCGAATGACCTCCCCTGGAGATGCAGAAAACTGGCTTTGCGACTTTGGGCGTTCAAATTACAAGGTTTTTAATAATCAGGAAAACCATCTTAAAGATCCACTGGTCCGAAAAAATGGTGTGCTTCAAAAAACTTCATGGGAAGAAGCAATAGACACTGCCAAAAAAATTCTTTCAGAAAAAAACCCAAGTTTTGCACTTTCTGGAAATTTAACGTCAGAATCGTTGGATACTCTTTCATCTCTACTTGAAAAATTCCATTTTAAGTTCGAAAGCCCACTTCTCAACAATTGGAAGATCATGAAAGAAAAAAACCTTTTAGAAAAACAAAACTGGTCTCGTGTTGTAGAGCTAGGTACAACCATTAAAGAAGCTTATCCTGTTTTGTGGTTAGATTTAAGAAACACCAAAGTAGAATTTGAGTCAGCTCAAAAAATGGATGATTTACCTATCAGTGAAAATACAGCCTTGGCCATATCTGAAAAAATCTTAAACACAAAAGAATTTGAAGTGTTTCTATCCAAAGTAAATAAGAAAATTTCTATTATTCCACTTTTTACAGCGTCCAATACAATTGCCCTTTTAGAAAAGGGTTTACTGCCTTGGCACCTCTGTCATCCTGAGCCTCCCTCCCGTCATCCTGAGCCTCCCTCCCGTCATCCTGAGCCGTTAGGCGAAGGATCCCCAAAAGCAATCTATTTTGTGGGAAGAACTTTAAAGCAAAATTTTGATTATGAATCTCTTAAAAAGATTTTTGGCTCTTCAAAACTGATTGTTCAGGATACTGTTACTAGCCCCTTGTGTGACATCGCAGAAGTTGTACTCCCCATGCAAGATTTAGCAGAATCAGGTGGAAGTTTTAAAACGTATTATTCTCTTCTCAATAATAAAGAAGATAGCAAATTCACACCTTGCATGAATGTCAGTGGCAATTCAAAACCCGACTGGGAAATTTTTCAACTTTTCCTCAGCCCTTGACAATGATATCACTTATGATATCATTATTTCATGCTGAGGATGCCAAAGTGAGCTCAACTGATAAGCTTAAAAGGAAGTTAGATAACAGTTCAATTGATGCACGAGAACTAAGGACTCTACTTAAACAAATGGGATGGACACTGAATCGAACCAAAGGAAGTCATGAAGTATGGGTGAAAAGGTCAAAAACCTTTATTTTGGCAACACATTCAAAAGATTTAAAACCCTATCAAATAAAGCAGGCTCAAAACTTGCTACTTGAGGAGAACAACAATGACTAAAAAGAAAAAACAAGATCTTAAATACCAGTTAGAAGTTACATGGAGTGAAGAAGATAGAGCTTATGTTGTTAATGTTCCGGAACTTCCAGGGTGCATGACTCATGGAGAAACGGTTGAGAAAGCTCTTCAAAATGCTTATGAAGCTATCGAAGGCTATCTGGGGAGTTTAGAAGCACGAGGACTTCCTATTCCAACACCATTATCAGAAAAAAAGTTTTCAGGAAAAATACCTCTCCGTCTTGAACCATCACTTCATCGTGATCTTATGACAAAGGCTAAAATTGCAAAAATGAGTCTTAATAAATTTATTGAAACAAAACTAAAAAAAGCTGTCTAATTCACCGTCATTTGGACAAAAAGGAATAAATGTATTCGAATCATATGTGTAAGGAGGGCAAGAGGTCATGAATGTCAGTGGCAATTCAAAACCCGACTGGGAAATTTTTAAATATTTTACTCTTTAGGAGGGCGACCAATGCCTCTCCACTTTTTGGGCCCTTGTAAAGGTGGTTCGGCTACCTGTGGAGGTGAGCCTCGATTTACTTCGGGCTTACTTTCTTCCTGCGAGGCTAAAACAAAAGTACCAAAAACTTTTCCATCTTTGTACAAGTCTGCAACAGTATTAACTATATTTTCTTCTGTTTTTTCTACAATAAACATAAGCTCAAAAGAAGCATTTGATGTTGATGCTACGGGCTCCGTTGTTTTCACGATTTTTGCATCACGAGGAATACCTTTTAAATTAAACTTATGGGTTAAAATAATAACATTTGGATTATCTTGATCAAAAACAGTCAATGTCGCCTGCCCCGATTGATTGGAATCAACATTCCAGGAGAAATCAGCAGGGTAACTTTCTTCTGGATTTTCAACAAACGAAAAATTCCCTCTTTGATTTCCCTGAGAAACACAAGATATGATAACTAAAGTTATCAAACCAAAGAGTACATTATTTACTTTCTTCATTGACACAAACATCTTGCAAAAAGAATGCCACAATCTGTATTTTTATGTATCTGAAATTATTAATAAAATAAAGAAGTAGGCTTTTACAAATGTTAAAAAATCATGAAAAAAATACATAGCCTGTTCATTTTGTGTTTACTTTAAAAACACGCAACAAAGCAAGTAGGGGGTCATAGAAACGAGAAACAACCCTTTCTTTCAATGGAATTATAGCGTTATCAGTAATTGTAATATTTTCAGGGCAAACTTCAGTACAGCATTTTGTAATATTGCATAAACCAACACCTAAAGTATCTTTCACAAAGGGAATTCGATCTTTCTTATCCAAGGGATGCATCACCAAAGAAGCAGCACGAACTAAAAAACGAGGCCCCCCAAACTCAAGTTTTTTATGATGATCCCGCACCACGTGGCACACATCTTGGCAAAGAAAACACTCAATACACTTTCTAAACTCTTGAACTCTATCAATATCTCGCTGTTGCATTCGCCATGTGCCATCAGCTTCTGGTGGAATTGGATCAAATGCTGGAATTTTCTTGTTAACTTCATAATTCCAAGAAACATCAGTTACTAAATCTTTAATAACTGGAAAAGCCTTTAAAGGCTCAATTCGAATGGGCTTTCCTTCAGAAAACTTATCCATCCTAGTCATGCACATGAGTGCCGGTTTTCCATTAACCTCTGCACTACAAGAACCACACTTACCTGCTTTGCAATTCCATCTCACTGCTAAGGTAGAATCTAAGCGAGCAAGAACGTGATGAATAGCATCAAGAACAACCATTCCTGACTGAAGGGGAACTTCATAAGATTTAAAACTTCCTTTCTCATAACCTCGATAAATAAGTAACTCTGCGCTTGCCACTTTTAATCTCCTTTAAGAAGTTCTTTTAATTCAGCTGGCATTTCAGGTAATGGTGAATGCCCTACTTCCATCACACAATTTTTGCGACTGATGACAACATTTAACTTTCCCCACTTTTCATCATCAGATTTAAGATAATCAACACGACTGTGTCCACCCCGACTTTCCTTTCTTTCTAATGCTGCTCTCGTAATAGCTAAAGAAACTGTTATCAAAGATTTAAGATCAAGCGCCGTGTGCCAACCAGGATTAAACTCTCGCCCTCCCAAAACTTTCACATTTTTAATTTCTTCTTTTAAATTCTCTAAAGAAACGAGCCCAATCTTCAAATTCTCTTCATCTCGAGAAATATTCACATAGCGTGACATAATATCTTGAAGCTTTTCAAAAACCTCATAAGGATTTTTTCCTTCTTTACGATGGAGTGGTTCAAGCATTTCCTGAATCGAAGTTTCAACCTCTTCTTTACTAATAGAAAGGTTGTTGCTCTTCTTTGCATACTCTGCAGCGTAAAACCCAGCTCTTTGTCCAAAAACTATAAGATCACTCAGAGAATTTCCTCCAAGTCTATTAGAACCATGCATACCACCTGAACATTCTCCAGCTGCAAAGAGTCCTGAAACAGTAGACTCTTCGGTTTCCGCGTTAACCCTCACCCCTCCCATCATGTAATGAGCGGTCGGTGCCACTTCCATGGGTTCTTTCGTAATATCAACATCTGCCAATTGCTTAAATTGATGATACATGCTTGGAAGTTTTTTCTTAATTGTCGAAGCCTGTAAACGGGATGCAATATCTAAAAAAGCCCCGCCATGAGGAGAGCCCCGCCCCTCATTAACCTCTTTCATAATGGCTCTGGCTACAACATCCCTGGTCAATAACTCTGGAGGTCTTCTTGCACTTTTATCCCCATTAAGCCACCGCTCTGCTTCAGGAATTGTATCAGCTGTATCTTTACGATAATTATCTGGAATATTTTTGAACATAAACCGCTCGCCTTTGGAGTTGGTTAAAATACCACCCTCTCCTCGAACAGCTTCTGTCACAAGCGTACCCTTAACACTTAAAGGCCAAACCATTCCTGTTGGGTGAAATTGTACAAACTCCATATCAATGAGCTCTGCACCCGCTTCATAAGCCAGGGTATGACCATCGCCCGTGTATTCCCATGAGTTACTTGTAACCTTATAACATTTGCCAACACCACCAGTTGCAAGAACAATAGCCTTCGCTTTAAAAACATGAAATTTTCCAGAACTTCTTTCGTAACCGATGGCTCCACAAATTTTATCCCCATCTTTGAGCAATCGATAAATCGTGTACTCCATGTAAACATCAATTCCTTGATGAATTCCTTTATCTTGAAGGGTTCTAATCATTTCAAGACCTGTGCGATCTCCCACATGGGCAAGACGAGGGTACTTATGCCCTCCAAAATTTCGTTGTAAAATTTTGCCATCAGAGGTTCTATCAAAAACAGCGCCCCATGCTTCTAATTCATTAACTCGTATTGGGGCTTCTTTGGCATGAAGCTCAGCCATTTTCCAGTTGTTAAGCATTTTTCCACCACGCATGGTGTCTCTAAAATGAACTTTCCAATTATCACGCGAATCCACATTAGCTAAAGATGCAGCAACACCACCTTCTGCCATAACGGTGTGCGCTTTCCCTAAAAGGGATTTACAAACAAGGCCCGTTTTTGCACCAAGGCTTGAAGCCTCAATAGCAGCACGAAGCCCAGCACCACCCGCACCTATGACAAGCACATCATGTTCGTGTGTTTCGAAAGTTTCCATTAAAAAAATCTCACGTCGGTAATAATGCCCATAGAAACAAGTCTTATGTAGAGATCAGAAAACCCAACCATAAAAAGAGAAAGCCACGCCCATAACATATGGCGGCGATTGAGACACGACACTCCCTTCCACGTTTCATGTTGGAGATTTCCTAATTTTGCACAAGTTGAAAAACATTTTAGCCGCCCCCCTACAAGATGTCGTAAACTATGGCATGAAAAAGTATAAAGAGAGAGAAGGCTAGAATTTAGAAAAAGTACGAGCGTTCCAAGCCCCATTCCAAACTTCCCATCAAAAGAAAAGGCATGAACAACATCCGTCCATAAAATAACAATAAAAATAAGTGCCAAATAAAGAAAATACCTATGAAGGTTTTGAACAATAAAAGGAAAGGCTGTTTCTCCTTGGTAATTTGTTTTTCCTTCCCCCACCGCACAGGCAACAGGATCTAAAAAAAACGCTCTGTAATAAGCTTTACGATAATAGTAACATGTGGCTCTAAAGCCAAGTGGCGCCCACAAAATAAGAAACGCAGGTGAGAACTTCCACCATTCTGTAACAAATAAAGGTGAGTAAAATGGAGAGAGATAAGGGCCGTAACTGTAATGCTCACCCTGAAAAGCGGCCCAAAGCGAATACACACCAAAAAGCCCAAGGGCTAATGCTGTTAAAAGTGGACCTAACCACCATTGATCTGTACGTGAAGTGGAAAAAAACATAGAAAACATTTTGGGAGTATCAAAGCTCTACTACAGCGTCAAGTTTTTAAGGTTGTTTTTCATCTTCAAGTCTTTCTAAAATTTCTTTGAAAAATTGATACTGAATGTGGAGGGGTGTTTTAGAACTTAGCTCAATAACACCCCCATGAGCTCTCATTTTTTCAATCAACTTTTTTGTTTTTAAAATAAGTTCTCTTTCATCCATGCCCGTTGCTTAAAGCAAAAGCCATGCCAACCCTAAAAGGGTCAAGTGATAAGTGGTAAGAGGTAAGTGAAAAATCAAGCTATAATACGAGGAGATCCCTCAGGCAAAGCCTTCGGGATGAGACATGAATAAAGAAACAAAGTCTCTTTATTCATGTCTCATTTTGAGACGTTTTGGTAAGCGTGAGACAGTTCTTTCTCTGATTTTTCCCAGTAAAAGCCACAAGAAGGTTTAAGGCTGACCGTATCCCTATCACCTAAATCGGCTGGAGTGATAGGAAACATCTTACAAAGAAGAGGTTTAATACTATTAATTGTACAGGCCCCACTTTCAGCATCATAGGCAGGACATTTAAACCCTATTTGGCAACAGTTGCCACAGCGAATACATGCCCCTTTTCTATGAGACAAGAAAAAATCAGCTTTTTTCTTATTTAAATTGGCAAGATAATAACGACGAAGCTTTCCCCGCAAAGCTTTTCTTTGCTTTTTTGTTAAGCAAAAAGGAATAATAATGGCTAGTCGAAGCCCTGCCAAAAACTTTTTAAAATAAAGTCGAAGCATAATTAGGAGGCCTTTCTTTCTAACCTATTTGCTTGACAAAGTAAAAGTAAAAAAGCCTACTATAACAACAATGAAAAAAAATGCCCAACTCATTGTTATACTTACCATTTTGGGGCTTGGATTTTTCATTTATTTTTATACTCGCAACCCCGGGAATTCTTCTATTGAAGAAGGAGGTCTCGCCCCTGATTTTACCCTTCAGAGAGAAGATGGTCGAAATCTTAAACTTTCAAATTACAGAGGGAGAGTTGTTATCATTAACTTTTGGGCTACATGGTGCACCCCGTGCATTGCTGAAATTCCATCCCTTAATAAACTTGCCCTCCAATTTAAACCAGAAGATCTTCAAATTCTTGCCATTAGCGTTGATGATAGTTGGAGAGATATTAATGCTCTTTTCAAGCAAATAGGCCCGCCTATTTTTGAAGTCTTACTCGACCGTGAAGCGCGTGTTATGCTTCAATATGGCACACGAAGAATTCCAGAAACCTATATTATTGATAAAGAAGGTAAAATAGCGAAAAAAATTATTGGGGCCATTGATTGGACAGAAGAGGATGTTAAAAAAATGCTCCAATCAATTCTTGTTAGGGGTCTAAAGTGACAGGCACTTTTTTAAAGATAAAAATGGATGAGGAACCAAGCGAGATCTGTGTAAGAACCATAAGTGGGAGTTTTTTGCTTTTGCCACAAGAGATTAAATTCAAAATGAGGGCGTGGAAAAAACTGCACGCCTAAACCAAAAGAATACTGATTCGATCTCACATCATTTAAATTCAAATAAGATTGCTCGTGAGTTAAATAAACATGAAGGCCTTGCAATATTTCATAATTAAGCCGCTCATAATGCACATATCCGCTTTGAGAGCGTGTGAGTGTCGATAACCACTGCCAGTCTAGCTCACTTAGGAGAAAAAAATGTGGAGTAAAACCCAAAATTCCAAAAGGACCAAAAACATGCCTATTTTCAAGTGATTTATGCCCGTAAAAGTAACTGCTACCTATCTTAAATCTTTCACCAAAATTAAAACTCACAACTCCAGAACCCCCTTCTTCTTGTCTTCGTGTTGAAAAATCGGGTCGTCCAAAAATTCCTGTAAGATAAGCATTAAATTTTTCTCCAAGCCAAGCCCCTTCTAGGTTGTAAGTTTCTTCTCCTTGATCCCAGCCAAGCCCCCTTTTTGTCACAATAATATGATCAGGTGTGTTAATACCAAAAGCGTGAAAAAAACGCCCCCCACGAAATGAAAGCTCATCAGTAGGGCGCCAGTTTACATAATGACGGCGAGAAACAATATTACTAGAAGACATTTCAGTTGAAGTAGAATAGTTTTTCCCAACCGTGCCAACAAGAAAAAGATTTTTAAATGCTACTCCACTTTCTAAGTCGCTTTGCATCCAAATCCACTTACCTTCTTGAACTCGTGGGTTGTTTCTATAAAAATAAACTGTTCTAAAATCTCCCCCCATAAGAAGCCATTCAGGCATTTTTAGAAGTCCATAGACAAAATCGCCTTCTCCTTCTTTTCCCCATGTACTTAACACTTCACGAGAAAGGTCTCGCCCATAAGGGGTTAAAAGTCCCCCCCCTGTTGGACTTACATGGCAAGAAGTGCAATTCACATAACCATGCCGAACATTTTCAGGAAAGGAATAACCATTGTGAAAAATAAAAATGATGGAAAGCAAAAAAAATAAAAACTTCACTGCTGTTTTATTAAGAGAGGGGCTGAAAAGGCAATGTGAACATCAACATCTTCTGCAACAGTAATGCCTTTAAAACTCGGGGTGTTAATTTCAAAAT
>CAYJUJ010000022.1:0-2237 GCA_964373325.1 uncultured bacterium | reverse complement strand
TTGACGCTCAACTTGAGCCATACCATTAACTGTTTTTTTGACGCCATGAAGCGAAAGAGATGCTTCATATGAAATATTTTCTAAAGAAACAACATCTAAACTCCAAAAAGAAGGGGGCAATGTCATTTTTGTGATAGTTAACTCTGCCTTTGGAAATTTTGGTGTTTCAAGATATTTTTGTTTCATGTGTTCGTTGCGAAGATTAATCCCGGTATCTAGTGAATCAAGATTAAAACTCACAACCCCTGAAATACCACTTTGAGTTGCGACTAATACTCCTTGAGGATTTTCTCCACGGCCTCGAATTTTGATAAAGCTGGGTTTTCCAACAGCCAAAAACTCAACAGACCCAGATCCCTTGCCTAAATCAAGCTGCCATCCTTCTTTTGCAAATCCAAAACTTAAACCTAATAAGAAAAAAACAATAAAAAATTTCACGAATCTCATTGGCTGGCTCCTTGTTCAATCCATTTTTTAATGACTGCAATTTGTATAGTACTCAAGGCTGGTCCATCCTTAGGTGGCGGCATGCGTTTACCATCAGCTCGAGTAATTGCGATCACAAGACCACTTTTATTGGGCTCTCCCGGTATCACTAAGTCCAACGGGGAATTAAGAAGTTCTTCTTTAGGCTCTAAAGGAACTCGTGCGGCGGTTCCTCCTGCTCCATGACAATTTATACACTGAACTTGAAATATTTTTTGGCTAATAACAGAAAAAGTAGGTTGTTGTAATTCCTGATCAGTAAAGCTCACTGCCTGACCATTATTTGCCATTTTATCCACTTTAAAACCACAGCTACTTATTAAAAAAGAAAGTAGCAAAAACCATTTCACTGATTCTCTCCCGGTGGTTGCGTTGGTTGAGTTGGCTCTACTGGTTCTTCTTTCGGTTTTGCTATAAACTCAGCAGAATCAAAATTACCATCAGCTGCCTTTACAAAAACTCGCAACTTGGGCGCTTCCTTATCTGAAACCTCAAAATCCACTTGCGCTAAAATTTCACCAGTTTCTCTAACGGCTTTCGAAAGTGTAAGCCCAACAAGCTTTTCGTTATAGAGTTTTAACTCTTCTTTAGTTTCCCAATTATCGAGAATATAGTGACTAGCACTTTCAGTTAAAGTCGCGGCATCTTTTTCCTCTACCGGCCATGTTGGTGCCCCTTTAGCAGGCCCCCCTGCTTTTACGTTAAACTTTGTCCATTGTTTTCTTCTATCAGGAGCATCAGGGTTAAACCAAAGTTCTAATTCATTTTTTGTTCCATCTTCAGCAGCATATTGTTCGAGCAAGATGTAAAAACGAGGATCGGAAGGTTCTTTTTTCTCCAAAACCTCTACTTGCAAAGCTCTAAAATCCTTAATAAAGGACTTATCAATTTCTTCAAGTGTTACAAGCCTCCCCATGCGATGCAACGCAAGTTCTGCCGCTTTTGCTGCAGAAGTAATCTTCACAGGAATTTCATCTGCTGCATAAGAAAACTGCCCCATTAAAATAACTAAAAACACTACCTTAATTAATTTCATTGCACCTCCTCTTCTTCAAATGGACATTTGATAGCAAAAGCCTTTGGGTCTTGTGCCATAGCCGCCATGTCACTTGCCACATCCATAACCTCTTCAGGCAAAACCTTATCTGAAACTAAAATATCTGAAACAATATCGTGAAGCATGTGATTCACATCAAAACTAGCCGCAATTCGTGGAAATGTTTTTGAAAAAGTTGGTGCATCTTCAAACATCCCTGGCATCATTTCAAAAGGGGCAGAACCTGGAAGATCTGAAATATATTCCCAAAAGAGATCAACTGTTTCAGCAACACCTTGGTCTCGCTCTTCTTTGGTTGGTTTCATCAAATCTTCATAAAGCTTTATTTGAAACCAGTGATAAGTCCAAATAAGAAGATTAAAGCTTGGAAATTTTTTTCTAAATGTTTTTGAAAACTTGTGACCATCCATAAACATCATGGATTTACACTTATCTGCAAGAACAATTGTTTTATACTTTCTGTAATCTGCATAGATTTGATTGACTCGATCTATCATTTTTTGCCCCCGATCGGGGGAACTTGCCAAAACATCAAAAACAAATTGATGGAGAAGGTGAGAGAGATCAAAGAGACTTACTGCAAAAGAAAATTGAGCCACATAATTTGGAGCAATATCTGCTTCATCTTGCTTGGTCCTCACGGATCGTTTTTTCAAAATCTTCTGAATTGCATCTAATATTTCTTTTTCAAACT
>CAYJUJ010000021.1:8845-13045 GCA_964373325.1 uncultured bacterium | reverse complement strand
GGTGACGCCGTCATGGGTTGATACCACTGCCCGCAGCCGAATCATCAGTTCGATATAAGACTTAAGTAAGACTGGATTCCAGCCTTCGCTGGAATGACATAATGAGGCGAGGACAGCTGGTATGGGCACCCATAAGGCGGCAGGACCCCGAAACAAGCTAATTTGAATGAAACTTTTGGAATACTACCTTAACTCCTCTAAGGCTTTTCGCAGTGCACTGGCTTCGCTTTTAATAAATTGTGCTGCTGTAGCTGTTCTTAAGTTTTCAAAATCTTCATCTTTTCCACGAAAGTCATATTCTGGGTTTGTTGGATCAACTCGAGTGTAAAGGTGTTTTGTTACAAAATATTGATGTGCATCATAAGGTTCAATTAGAAAAAAACCAGATTGTTCATGTATGTTTTGTAAACCAAATTGATTATTGTGAATAAGAATTTTACCCTCTGACCAATCTTTAAATCTTTGTGTATCAGCAGTAAGTTTGGCTTTCCAAGATTCAAAATATTCTTCCGAAGGAAAATAAACCATGTTTTTTTGTTTCCACTGAGGTATAAAATCTTTTTTACTTGTATCAAAAACAGGTATTTCAATTTTTTCTCGCGGATCAGAAGAACCAGGTTGTTTAATTTTCATCGTGTATTCAAAAGCTTTGAATCCCAATGGATCTTTAAACCTACGTTCCAATTTCCAGGCAGCTGTAATAGCTCCGGTTTCAGGATGGCGGGTCACATGATAAATGAGTGTTTGATGAACAGGATAAACACCCATCATAATACGGCTTGTTTGGTAGTATACTTTTGTACCAAACTCTTTTTCTGTGGGAACACCTTTTTCATCAAAATTCGATTGGGTTAATTGCATGCAATCTTTAAAAAACTGAGGAACCATTTCTGCGTATTTATCAAAGCGTCTAAAAATGGTGAGAATGTCTGCGTCAGATCCAGCGCGGATTCCTCTTTCAGGGTTTCCTGATAAATCAAGAATTCCAACACCGGTTGCTTCATCAGCTTGATAATCAGGTTCTTTTGAGAGTTCTGTCTTTTTATTTTCAATGAATTTCGTTTCTTCTTCAGGTGTAAATTTCTGACCCGTATCTTGAGCTCTTTGAAGTGCTAATTTGGCTTCATATTCCAGAGCAAAGGGTGAGTATTTGGGGTGATAATTTCTTTGAATAGGAATACACCCTCTATTCCAAGGCTCTGTTGGTTCAAAGCATTTTTCACCTACTAAGAGGTCTTCTTTGGAGAAGGTATCAAGAACCTCACCTGCTAGGTTTTTAATTTCAACAGTGCCATTTAACTCAAGCGCTGATTTTAAAGGGGCTACTGTTAGATACTTTGAAATTTCCTCAAAAACTTCGTTTTGAGTAGTCACAGGTGGTTCTCCACTTCCAAGAGCCACATTCCACAAGAGCAAACTTAAGAACCCGAGAGACTTTATTATTTTCATCACAAATCTCCTTTTTTATTTCGTCATTTGCGTGCTGTATCGTAGCATACGAATAAGCGTTGTAAAAATGTTTTTAAGTTCATTCTTATCAATAATTTTTTTAAGAAATGGAGCAGATTTTTTAATAACCTGTTTTCGGGAGGCCTCTGCCATAATGTTAAATAGGATTTTTAATTTTTCTTTTGTTTTAAAATATTGTAGAAAGTTGGTTCCCGAAAGGTTGTGGCATGATTCATACGTTGTTATAAGGTGTTGTGTGTAGAGGGGATTATCAAAAAATCTTCCAAGTGCTTCTAGGAAGCCGACCAGTTTCTTAGATTGAGCTCTATCACTCGCTAATTTTGAAAGAGTGTCTAAAAGAGGAGTTACAAGCCGTGTTTGGCTTGTAGGATCTAGATAAAAAAGTTTTTCTACGAGTTCATCTAAGAGTGGAGAATTCTTTTTTTGAGAAGATAAGAAAGAAAGTAACTGATCCAAAAGGTGTGAAGAAAGAAGTTCTTTTGTAAGGTCTAATACTTTTGTTTGAATGTCTCCCTGTCCAAGGCGACTTGTAAGTTCTAACATTAAGGGTTGCACCCTTTTAGTGCGAAGTCCGGTTAAAATCTCTGCTAGGAATTCATAGGGAAGGGGAAAATCAAAATAACTTGCCAAGACTATTTCATTTTGAATTTGATAAGATTTAAGAATAGATATTATGAAAGAGCGATCGGTCCCGGGGAGTTGATAGTTTTTTATCCAATCTAATGTATATTCTAACCAGGTTTCTTTTCCATTTTCATCCTTATCTGATTTTAAAAAATCATCTAGTGGTTTGTTGAACTTTAACAAATCTTCGAGTGTGACTCCCAATGTTTCTAGAAGTGACTTATCAGAAAAGAGGCTATCAGCTTTATTGAGGAGAGAAAGGAGGAGGTTATCTCCATTTTCCTGAACTTTTTTAAGATAAGTGAGAAGTGGATGGGTCGAAATCATAAGGATCAAGTCTTTTAAAGAGACCGTGTTTTTTTCTGTGATAGAAATATTCTCTTTAATTTTCAGGAATGTTTCTTTAATTCTTTGATTTTTATTAAAATCAAATTTGGTAGTATATTCTGAAAATACGATTTCTAATTTTTCTTGAGGATCTTTATTGGCATATGCTCCATCAAAAAGCTCTCTATAGATAAGATCCATTGTGACATAGTAGGTA
The DNA here is from genome assembly GCA_964373325.1 of uncultured bacterium. Lineage (GTDB taxonomy): Bacteria > Bdellovibrionota > JACOXK01 > JACOXK01 > JACOXK01 > CAYJUJ01. The sequence goes on along the minus strand of CAYJUJ010000021.1, from coordinate 10,407 downwards.
GAAATAACACGGAGTCGTTCTTTAATACTTTCATCAGTGTCTTCTCGATTTGTATTCATATTGAAGAAAAAAACCATGGATCCAAGGAATTTACGAAGGGATTCGAGAAGATTGGCTTTGACTGTGCCATTTTCTCTTACGATCAAAGGGCGGTTGAGCTCTCGCCCTGTTTCAAGAAGAATTTGAAGATCCGTTTGATGGGGGTTGTACATCATAGGTGTATGAGAGGTGCTAAGCTTCCATAACGCACTTGATAAAACACTGAATTGTCCTTCGAGTCCTTCAATAGGGTAGGTTAATTCTGTAACTTCTGGATGCGCACTGAGAGTGTCTATAAAAGTAGATCCTACATGGTTTTCAGCTAAAAAATATATTTCATCAGCTGTTAAAAGCGTTAATTTCTGTGTTGTAACAAATTTTATAAGGTCTACTATTTTGAGAGCCCCAGAGGAATTTCCACTTGTTTGATTTAAAAATTGAGAAAGAGCCTTGGCAAAAGAGGGAAATGACCCACTTCTAATGAACCTGGATAAAACTGCATGAAAATCTGAAAAAAGAGGAGAGGAAATGATTTCTGAAAGAGGGGTTATTAAATCAATATCATCATCAATAAGATATTCTGCCAAAGTTTTAGAATCACTCCCTAGTTTTATAAAAAGTTCCTCAAAAACTGAGGACGCTAAAAGTGCTGAAAGGAAGGATAACGTGCTATCTAAACCTCCTGACTTTTCAAGGTCATCAAAGAGTTGAATAGCTTCTTTACGAGCTTCTTGGTTTTGAAAAATATCATTAAAAGCACTCACAAAAAACCGGGGTTCTGAGAGGAGAAGATCTTTAACGTCAGTGATAGCCTTTTGTTGATCGAGTTGATTTATAATTTTGCTAAATTGGTTTTCTGTTAAAGTTCCAGAAAATTGAAGCCCTTGAATAGGAGTGTAATCTCTAAGCCCTTGAATAAGGCTCGTAGGTGTCGTTGACTTGCCTCCACATCCCCAGAGAAGAAGAGTTAAAATAAGCAATTTCAAATACTTAAAGTAGTTCATGAGTTTTTAATAGGGGACCATTGATATCACAAGGGGGTTTTCATGTCTAGAGCTTGCTCTATATTTTAACTTATGTTAGAACATAGAGCTTTTTATGAAGCATCTACTTGTTTTCTTTTCAATATTATTTTTATTCCATTCTGCTTTGGCTGAAGGAGAGTTGGAATTTCTTCAGAATCTTCGAAGTGGAGAGCGTACTACGTTATTGAGTGTAATTCATACAGCAGAAGATCGTCTTTCCCAATCTCGCAGTAAAGTGCAAGAGGCACTCGGTACAGAAGGTGGTACAGATATTTCAGAGATCATTCAAAGATTTCGTCAATTAGAGGTTAATATCCGCTCTTCTATTCTTGAAATTTTACCAGAGCTTCAAGGACCCTCTCGAGCAGCAGCTATTACTATTCTTGGTGAGATGAATGATAGGAGCGTGTATTTTCTTTATGAAGATATACTGCGTCCTGAAACAGAGCTTGTTTTTATTTTGCGTATTTCCAACAGTGGTATTCGAATGGGTTTTTT
>CAYJUJ010000021.1:0-8835 GCA_964373325.1 uncultured bacterium | reverse complement strand
TCCGATCTGTGAAAGCTCATCACCGTGTCCTCGATATCGGGGTGCGGCTCGAAGATCACCGTGACCTTCTGTCCCAAACGTTCCTTCCCTATGAGTTTGAACCCCCGCATTCGAAGATACGACGCTTCGTAGAGATTCTGCGTCCTGAAACAGATCTTGTTTTTATTTTGCGTATTTCCAACAGTGTTATTCGAATGGGTTTTTTTGGTCTTCTTGAGAAAATAGATCTACTTATTACGAGTCGTTTTGAAAATATGAACGCTTTTCAATTTTATGTAGAAGGTCTTTTAAAGGAAGTTCCTCCCCTTATGGCCGAGTCAGCTTTAATCAATATTTTAGAAATGAAGCCTATTCCGGGAGATCAGAGAATGTTAGTTATCCAAGCCTTAGCTGATTTAGGAACTGCGGGTGCTGTTGAATATTTAGGACGTATTTTTCAAAAAAGAACAGCCATAGAAGCAACACTCACAGAAAGAATGTTTGCAATTCAAGAGCTTGGAAGAATTTGGACAGCTCATCATGAGTCAAGTCTTTTAGCAATGACACAAGGCCAAGATGTTATTAATAGAGAATTGCTTGATCAAATGTATACCCCCACTCTTTTAGATCAAATTGAAGGCAAGGGTTTAAGTGTGTCAGAGTTAAGAATGACTTTTGGCTATCTTTTGGCAGGGCGTATTGCACATGATACTATTACTTCAACTTATGTTCGATATTTAAATCCAAGGTACAAAGGCTCTCCTCTTCTTCAACAAAATGCTTTAAGACTCGTTGGAACGTTTAGCAAAAATGCTCGTGAGGCGGATAAAGTCATTCCTTTTCTTTCATCAGAGAATAGTGATTTGCGAGAGGAGGCAGAAAGAACTTTAAGAAAAATGGATACTCCTATTGTTGTGGATGAGCTTATTAAAGTTATAGAAGATAGGTCAGCAGGAGAAACACTTCGGGTGCGAACTGTCGAGCTCATTGGGCAAGTGGGTGATGTTTACCAACTCTTTGAGGATCGGAGACCCGTTATAGGTTTAACAGAGATTTTTATGACAGAATCACCCGACTCAGAAGTTTTTAGAGCCCTTTGTGCTCTTTTCAATCAATTGGGTGAAGTTGTTTTTCAGGATCTTATTGAAGTGTATGAAATAGCCAGCAATGAGAGAAAAATAAGAATTTTAGAAATTTTAGCTAATAGCTCTGACCCAGAGGTTATTGAATTAGTGAGAAAAGAATCTTTAAGAAAGAGGTTTCAGTATCAAGCTCGAGCACGTGAACTTTATTGGCATGCATTAAATATTCGAGGAGAGGCTATTTTTATGCCAATGAGAGACAGAGCAGAAGGTTCTTGTATTTTTGATTTACGAATAAAACGTAACCAAGACTATTATGACGGGTGGCTTAGAGATAAAATGATGGGACAGGAATCTTCGTCCCTTGAGTTAAATCCTCTTTTTATAAAGGAACATGGGATTGGGGTCGTTGTAAATAGAGATGGGGGTATTGTAGATAAAGTTGGGGTTTTAAGTGGAGTGGATTTTGATAGAGGAGTCGAAAAAGTGGGGCACATTTTGGATAAAGCTCATTTAGGGAGACCTCCCCAAGAGAGAGAAGAGGTGGAACGAGTTAAAGCGAGAGAGGAAAAAATAAGAAGTCTCAGAAAACCTCATCCTTGGGCTGGTCGAAGATAAAACCAGCAGGTGACAAAAAATATGTGCTGTGTTAGCCCTACACGGCATGAAATTAAGAGGGCTAAAGTTAGTCACCTTTCTTCTCTTCTTTTCTCTTTGTGAAGCGTTTGGCCTTTCTCCCGTTGAACAAATTGAGGAGTTCCACTACCGAAAAAAAGGTTTTGATAGGAATCAAGATAAAATAACAGATTTTTGGATTTATACCTCTTATCGTCACCGCTGGATTAAGAAGGAGTTTGATAATAATTACGATGGAAAAATAGATTCTGTTATTGAGCGTATCAGAATTAAAAATATGACACGTCATGTAACATATTCTTTTACAAAACAAACACCTATTGGAGTGACATATGAATTTCCGGAACGACGGTATCTCTTTACTGACGAAGATGAGGATGGCTACTTTGATAAGTTCAACAATAATGGAAGTGAAATCTCGGTGCATGAGGGTGTTTCTTATTCATTGAACTTTTTACTAAGTGTTTTAGAGAATCTTGAAGACCAAGAAGAGCGCGCTTATGTTTTAACAAAGGTGAATGAAAAATATAATGAACTTGAAAGACAATTAAAAACCCTTTTAAAAAATCCAGATGACGAAAAAAAGTGGGAAAGAATAATAGAAAAAATGAGGATGTATCTTGATTTACCTTCTCAGAGAACTTTGCCTATCATACTTCATTTGGCAAAAAGTGAGGAAGATATGGGTGGCAATGCCGCCTATGTTACTGAAGGTAACCACCTCTTCTTTTATCCAAACGCCTTTAATAATGTGACTGCATGGTTACAAGTTATGGATCATGAGGTTCTTCATGTCATAGAATATTCAAGAGACCGAGAAGAGGAAAATGAAGGTGAAGAAATAGCCCATGAAGAGACGACTCCTCACGTTGAATCCATAGGTATTTCAGAGGCAACCCTTTATTCTGAACTCACAGCTTATCTTCAGGAATTTAAAAGGTCTGAATATTATAAACCCTTTGAAGATCCAGAGTTTTCTTACCAAAGACTAGTAGATGTCATGGCCCATGTTGCCCTACTTGATGATTATGATTTTGAGCCTGATGAAGGGGATCCTGTCTCCTATTATTTTCTTAAACTTCAGGCGCTTGAAAACATGCTCAGTTTCTTAGGGAAACACCCTCATTTTAATAAAACGTTGGGAATGGATATCAAAGCTTCAAAAGAAGATTTTGAAAGACACTATCTAGGTAAATAAAAAGAAAGTTGCAATGGAAATAAGTGGTCAGTGATAAGGGTTAAGTGGCAAGCGCAAGTAATAATAAATTGTTTCAAAAGCCTGTCATCCCCGCCTTTATTTTGGAAGCGGGGATCCATTCCTTTTAAATACTGGATCCCGGATAGCACAGTAGTGCTTCCGGGATGACAAATATAGATCCCACGCCCTACTGCGCTGAGGTCTCCTCGCTTTGCTCGAGATGACCTTCGGTCACTCTGGATGACGGCTGGTAGCCGTCACTTTGGGAACACCACCTAATCGACCGTTTAGGTGACATATTCTTTCATTCGTGGTACGGAATTTTCATGGTTGAAAGAGAAGAACTTCGGGTACTACGCCAAACAATTCGAGATTTTGCGGAAAAAGAACTCCTGCCAATCGCTTCTCATATCGATGAGAAGGATGAGTTTCCAGACAAGGTTTTTAGAAAATTAGGACCCCTTGGGGTTTTGGGTATCACAGCGGCTGAAGAATATGGTGGTGCTAGTGCTGGTTTTTTAGCTGCAACCCTTGCTATGGAAGAGTTAGGAAGGGTGAGCGCCTCTTTTGCTCTTTCTTATCTTGCCCATACCATTCTTTGTGTGAATGGAATTGCAGAAAATGGAAATTCAAATCAGAAGAAAAAATACTTACCTGATCTTATTTCTGGGAAAAAGATTGGCGGTATGGCCATGACAGAGCCAGGTGCCGGAAGCGATGCAGTAGGTATGAAGACAAAGGCAGCAAAGGCAAAGGGTGGTTATATTCTTAATGGGGAAAAGGCTTTTATTACGAATGGATCGGTTGGAGATGTTTTTGTTGTTTATGCGAGAACTGGAGAAGATCGAACCAAAGGGATTTCTTCTTTTGTAGTGGAAAAGGGGTTTCGCGGTTTTTCTGTTGGTAAAAAACTTAATAAAATGGGTATGCGCGGCTCTCCAACTTCAGAACTTATTTTTAAAGATTGTTTTGTACCAGAAGAAAATAGAATGCGAAGTGAAGGAGAAGGGCTTAATGCCATGATGAACACACTGGATCTAGAGCGCATTACAATTTCTGGTATTAGTTTAGGGATTGCCCAAGCTGCTTTAGAAAAAAGCCTTGATTATGCACAAGTGCGAAAGCAGTTTGAAAAACCTATTATTGAATTTGAAATGGTTCAAAAAATGATTGCTGATATGGCAACGGAATTGGAAGCTGCAAGGCAGTTTTCTTATCATACGGCTTCTTTAGCAGATCAAGATAGGAAAAACATTGCATTTCCTGCAACAGCTTGCAAACTTTTTGCAGCAGAAATGGCAACGCGTGCTGGCATGAATGCTATTCAGGTTTTTGGGGGTTATGGATATACCAAAGAGTATCCCGTTGAGAGATATGCCCGGGATGCCAAGCTTATGGAAATAGGCGCTGGAACTTCAGAAATCATGCGTGTCAAAATTGTTAAAGAACTTTTGAGACAATGAATTTATTGAAGTGCAATTATTCAGATCTTTTAAACCATTGGATTCTAGATCCCTCTGAAATTCGAGAGTCGAAAAAAGTAGTTTCCAAAGCCTTTGAAACACTTCTTAAGTTAAAAGATGAAGGAAAAGTCGGATTTCTAGATTTGCCGAAAAATACAAATTGGGTGACTTTTGAAAAAGAGGGGGAAGTTTTAAGAAGTCGTTTTAAAACGTTTGTTCATTGTGGAATGGGCGGATCTTCACTTGGCACAAGAGTTCTTGTAGAAGCTCTGAGGCCAGATGCGTCTATTTTATTTGTAGACAATGTTGATCCACGAAAACTTGCCCATTTTAAAAAACAGATCGATCCCAAAACAACCCTCTTTCATCTTGTTTCTAAAAGTGGTGATACGATCGAAACAATTCATCACTATGAATGGGTTGTGCAGATTTTAAAAGAAAAAAAACTTGTCCAAAAAGATCATATTATTGTGAGCACGAACTCGAAGTCGGGTTTCTTGAGAGAAGAGGTTAAAAAGGAAGGCTATCAGTTTTATGAAATACCAGAGAATGTAGGAGGGCGTTTTTCTGTTTTTACTTCGGTAGGTTTATTAGCCGCTGCTTTTAGTGGGATCTCTATTAAAAAGATTTTAGAAGGAGCAGCAACTGATACCTCAAGTATGGTAGATCTTTCAGCGCTTTCTTATCTTTTCTATAAAAAGTATCAAAAAAATGTAGCGGTATTTTTAATTTACTCTGATTATTTGAAAAGTTTTGGAGATTGGCTTGTGCAATTATGGTCTGAGAGTTTAGGTAAGGGAAAAGAAGGGATGTTTCCGTTGGTTGGAATTGGTACTTCTGCACAACACTCCATTTTACAACTTCTTCGTGACGGGCCCGATTCAGCATGGATTCAATTTATTGAGGTGAAGAATACCTCTCCACTCATGACTATTTCAGCAGAAGCAACCAGGGAGAGTCTCTTGTCTGCCAAACGCCCTTGTGTTCAAGTTACGATTGAAGAGCTTAATGAAGAGTGCCTAGGAGCTTTACTAGGTTTTTATGAAGTTGTAGTGGCTCTTTTGGGCTTAAGTCTCAATGTAAATCCCTTTGATCAACCAGGAGTTGAAGGCTCCAAAAAGCGTATTCAAGACCTCTTAAATCAACTCTAAAAAGTGACTGTCATCGAGCAATAATAACGCCTTCTGGGATAATAAATTGGTTTTTCTTGGTGAAGACATCCATTTGAGGAATTTCTGGCATGTTTCTTTGCATGCTTGTGAATTCAATTTCATAAGTATCACCATTGATGTTTTCTAAAGCTATACTTTCAACCCAAAAATGAATGGGGTCAATAATCATATAGAGTTTTTTAACAGGTGATTTTGTTTTAGGGGTTAATTCTAGTTTGCGAGCATCTTCAAGAGATTTGTGAGCTTCAAACATATCTTTCAATTTTGTTCTTCCTAACAACAAATCTGAAACAAATTGGGATCCTGGATTCAAACTTGAAAAATTTTGGATTTGTACAATTTGAGAAATGGGGTTGTATAGCCAAAGCGTTTGTCTATTACTTACAACCGTATAAGTTACGGGAGATTCAATTTCCCAAATCATACGAGAGGGAATTTGGACATAGATTTTTCCTTGTGATCTTAAAACCTCAGGCTCTTTTCTTTTCTCAGGATCTAATTTTTTGACCTTCTGGACGTATCGAGCTTGTATGTTTTTTGATTGTTTATAAATAAGTTCACATTTTTCAATGAGTTCTAATTCTCCAAGTTCATTCTGTTCTGAAACTAAGGGGTGAGGGGTCAGAACTGGTTCTTTGGGGGTTACATCTTTTTTAGCTTTTTTAGTTTCTGCATTAGTAATAAAAAAGGAAAATAAAATAATAAAGAGAATAATCATATACATTTTTAACGTGATAATTTTATTGAATATTTTAAAAGATACTTCGTAATTCATAGGCTTCCATACTCTTTATCGGTTGATTCCTAATAAAGATAAAACGTGATAGGATAAGAGTGATGGTCGAAGAAAAAACAACAGTTCTACCCAGTGAAGAATTTCAAAAGAGACTTGAAAAGCTTAAAGAAGACCAACCCTGCCTTGTTCTTATTTCTGGAACACCCCTTGGAAAAAAATTTCCTCTTATTCCACCGCGTGTCATTATCGGGCGAGGCCAAACAGTAGAGCTTCGAGTGGCAGAAACGAGCATTTCTAGAGAACACGCTGAAATTGCTTTCGATCCAGAAACAGAAGCCATTGTTCTAACCGATCTTCGAAGTACTAATGGCACTTATGTGAATGATGTTCCCATTGATTCCATACATCTAAAAGAAGGGGATATTATACGAATGGGGAAGGCTATTTTTAAATTTTTGCCCAAGGGGAATATCGAAAATGTTTTTGTCGAAAAAATGCATGACATGGCAACGATTGATGCACACACAAAGGTATTTAATAAAAAGTATCTTTTAGAGTACCTTGGAAATGATTTTATTCGCTGCAGGAGCCTTAAGAAATCCTTAGCTTTAATTATTTTTGATTTAGATCATTTTAAAAAAATTAATGATACCCATGGCCATCTAGTTGGGGACTATATCCTTGAAGAAACATGTCGAGTACTTAAAACAAAAGTGATTCGTGGTGATGATGTTTTTGGGCGTTATGGTGGAGAGGAATTTATAGTAATTCTTCCAGACACTCGTCTTCAGGCAGCCTGTGCCATTGCAGAACGAATTCGAGTTATCATTGATGAACATGAGTTTCAGTGTGAAGGAAAGGTGATTCCTGTCACAGTGAGTCTAGGGGTTTCTGAACTTGATACTTCTATTGAGAGTGCTGAAAGCCTTATCAAACGTGCTGACCATGCCCTTTATAACGCCAAAAACTCCGGCCGCAACCGCGTTTGTGCGAATTGAATTCTTTTGATACAACCCCCTCATGGGGAAGATTCGAAAACTTTCTGATTCTACCATTCAAAAAATTGCAGCAGGGGAAGTGGTTGAAAGACCCGCTTCCGTTATTAAAGAACTGGTTGAAAATGCTCTCGATGCGGGGGCTACAGAAATCCATGTTAGTGTCAAAGATACTCCCTTTTATTCTATTTCTGTAAAAGATGATGGTTGTGGAATGTCAAAAGAAGATCTTCTTTTGAGTATTGAACCCCATACAACAAGTAAAATTAGTGATTTTAACGATTTACTTAAAGTAAATTCTTATGGTTTTAGAGGGGAGGCGTTGGCGAGTATTGCAGGGGTTTCAAGGCTTACGATTAAAACAAATGAGGGGCAGGAAAAAGGGTGGGTATTGCAAGGAGGGAATTTATCTCAAGAAGTACTGCTTCCTGGAACTTCAATTGAAGTAGAGGATCTTTTTTATAATACTCCAGCACGTCAAAAATTTTTAAAATCAAAAGCAACAGAAAAAGGTTTTTGTCACGGGATTGTCGAAGAATTAGCACTTGGAGCTCCTCATGTTTCTTTTCAGTTTGAATACAATGGAAAGAATGTTTTTTCTTATGCGGCTTCTCAATTAGAAAATAGAATTAAAACAGTTTTTCATAGAAGATGGTTTTCAGAAAAGGATCGATTTTTTACAGTTGAAGATTCTGTTAAAGAGGCCCGCCTTTGGGCACTTTGCTCAGAGCCTAGTCTTGTTGTTCCATCAACAAAGCATCTTTATTTTTTCGTTAATCAAAGGGCTATCAAAGATAAAACTCTGATGTATGCAGTAAAACATGCCTATGGAACAGTGGCAGAGCGGGGAGCCTGGCCATATGTTATTTTATTTTTAGATATTTCTCCCGAAGATGTGGATGTGAATGTTCACCCCACCAAAAAAGAAGTTCGGTTTAGAGATAATGCTTTTATTCATGGATGGGTGTCGTCGGCTTTGAGAAAAGGAATGCAAAGAACTGGGTCTCATGTCGGTGCCACTGTATTTCCTGAAAAACACGCTATCAAAATTCCCAGCGAGAATTTTGCGCTCTCTCTCGGTCTCGCTCCTGTGCCTAGCACAGACCCTGCCCGCTCGACCTGCGAGAGGGTTTTTCAGGAAAACAGTTTGCACCTCCATGATCACAGAAGAGATGTTTCTCAGTCTTCTCTTTTTGAGAAAAGAAGATTTTCAGAGCTTAATATTTTAGGGCAGATTAAGCAGAGTTATATTATTTGTGAAGGGCGGGATCAAATGATTCTTATTGATCAACATGCAGCTCATGAGCGAGTTGCATTTGAAAAAATTGTTCAAGACTATCAAAAGTCAGAAATGAAAAAACAGTATCTTCTTGTCCCAGAACAAGTGGAACTCTCTGCTGGTGAAGTGAATGTTTTTGAAAAATGGCAAAATCTTCTAAAAAAAATAGGCTTTGAGTTTTCATTATACAGTGGACAAACTCTTATGATTCAAGCGGTACCCATGCTTGCAATAACAGCTAACCCTCGTCAATTAGTTCATGAAATTTTGGCTGAGTTAGAAGATGTGCCCACAG
>CAYJUJ010000020.1:0-13223 GCA_964373325.1 uncultured bacterium | reverse complement strand
TTGGTAAACAAAAACCATCCCTTTTTTAGAAACTTTTGCACTCTCATCACAGCTGCCATGTGTTTTATTCCAATTTTCCCACTCATTGGTAGAGCAATGGCAATAGAAAGATTCGACGAAAGAGGAACTCGGATTATTCTCTCTTTTCTGTTTGTTTCTACTCTCCTCATAAATTACGACTTTGTAAAAGAATGGGCATGTTCTTTTTTAAAGAAAATAATAAAAAAAATACCCCATATAAAAACGACTTTTCCTCAAATAAACACAACACACCTTAGATTAAGCAAGAAGATTCTTTCCATCTTACTTATTATGGTAGGTATTTTTTATTATGGATCATTAACATTGAAGTGGGGAAAAGAAATAGCACTTTCTCCTGTCTATAAAATAGAAACTTCAAAAATTAAACTCTTTCGCTGGCTTAATGAAAATACCCCACGAGATTCTGTTATTGGAACAACAGATTTTGAGCTTAATAATCTTACCCCTTCCTTTACCCATAATAATGTATTTATTGGCCCTGAGGCTGCTAATTTCACAAGAGATGAAGCCAGAAAAAGGTTTTACCTTTTACTTAAGTTTTTCCAGTTTGATGAAAATAGCTTTTCTTCAATTTACAAGCGTTCACTAATTAAAAGACCATACGGACAATGGTTTCGTAAACCCTCTGACCCTTTTGACATTATAGGATATTCCTTTTGGCTAAATGGTATGGGGGGCGCAAGTAACTGGACTCTGGACCAAACGCGCTTAGAAGGAAAATTCTATCTCATTGCTCAAGAAGGATTTAAAAAAACTCCTCTCTCAGATATAAAAAAGTATAGGCTTGATTATATTATAGTTGGGAAAAATACTATGACTATTCTTAAAAAGAGTTTTCTTGAGTATATAAATAAGAATGGCATTGTTTACGAAAATGAAGATTATCTCGTTTTTATTCCTTCAAAAATATCTTAATTTTAAAGAATAAAATAAGAGGTTGATTATGAAAAAGAAGAAGGGTATTCTCCTCCAACAGGAAGTTAGCCTAAAAAAATGTCATTTTGGAAAGAAAAACAAGTATTAGTAATAGGAGCCCACGGATTTACGGGTGCGCACTTGTGTCATGAGCTTCTAAAAAGAGGCGCCTATGTTCGCGCTTTCGTCAAAAATGGAGGTATTTTATCTAATTTACTTGATATCAGAAATGAAATTAACGTCTACTCTGGAGATGTAACTGATATCACAAGTCTTTTTACCGCCATGGAAGGGATAGACTTTGTATTTAATCCTGCTGCTATTGTTCCAGTCAAAGAAGCAAGGCAATCTCCCCAATCATGTCTACAGATTAACATTATAGGCTCTTATAATGTGGCCTATGCAGCGATGAAATCTAATGTCAAAAGCATGTTACAGGTAAGCACGTGTCATATCTATGGCAATCATTTGGAAGAAAAGTTACCCATCAGGGAAACTTTAGATCCTCGCCCTCCTGATTTATATGCTGCTTCAAAATATGCAGCTGAATTATGCTTAAGGCCTTTGATAGACCAAGAATTCCAAGTCGTTTTCACACGAGCCTTTGCAATGTATGGACCTTATCAAAGAGAACAATATGTTATTCCAAAGATTATTTCTCACCTTTTAAGAGGTGAAAGTCCTATGTTAGGCAATGCTTTTCCGACACGAGACTATTGTTATATCACTGATATTGTTAATGGCTATCTTCTAGCTTTAGAGAAAGGAAAGAGAGGAGAAATATATCACCTTAGCTCTGAGAAAGAAGTTATTATAGAAGAGCTCTATAATCTCATTGCACGTCTTATGAAATCAAACATTAAGCCTATCTGGAATGTTCAAAACCGTTCTCAAGAGATTAGAAGACTATGGGGAGATTCAAGAAAAGCAAGAGAACAATTTGACTGGACACCTCAGATTAATTTGGAGGATGGACTAGTTAAAACTATTCAATGGTGGGAAAAACATCCCGAATTATGGAAAAGAAGTTGAAAACAACTTTGATAATTCTGTCATTAAATGAAATAGAGGGCATGAAGCAAATCATGCCGCGCATTCGAAAAGAATGGTGCAATCAAATTATTATACTTGATGGTGGCTCAACCGATGGAACTATAGAATACGCACGCTCACAAGGATGTTTCGTTCATGTTCAAAAAAGCATTGGTATCAGACGAGGTTATAGAGAAATTCTCCCTTTGATAGAAGGTAATGTTGTCATAACTTTCAGCCCTGATGGAAATTCCATACCGGAATTAATTCCAGATCTTATAAAAAAAATACAGGAAGGTTACGATATGGTTATTGTTTCACGCTATCTCCCAGGAGTAAAAAGCTACGATGACGATATTCTAACAGCTTTTGGAAATTGGCTTTTGACAAAAACAGTAAACCTTTTATATGGCGCCAATTATACTGATGTTTTAGTTTTATTCCGCGCTTATAAAACTCAAATTATTCATGATTTAGAACTAGCTTCTGACGAAGGTTACAAAACAGCTGAAAAAATGTTTAGATCGAACATAAGCTGGGAACCTCTAGTGTCAGTTCGAGCTGCCAAGAGGAAACTTAAAATTGCTGAAATCCCTGGGGATGAGCCTCGTCGGCTTGGTGGCACAAGAAAGCTTAAAATATTCAGACATGGAGCAATATGTTATTTTCAGTTTATACGAGAATTATTTTGTTGGAGATAAAGCATATCTTTAACCTCTTAGAATCTGAATTTTAGTTGACTTTAACACTTATATATTAGTAGGGTGGTGAGTGATAGAATGTCTGCTATAGAGGTGAGGAGTGTGAGTTTCTACAAAAACAAACATGTTTTAGTTACAGGCGGAACAGGCCTTATTGGCATGCCACTTGTTAGGATGTTGTTAGAACAGGGGGCTTCTGTCAAGGTAGCATCTTTAGATGATCCTTCTTTTTTAAATCCTGAAGTTGAATTTGTTAGAGGCAATTTAACAGATTGGAACTTCTGTAAAGCTATTGTAAAGAATGTTGACTTTGTATTTAACCTTGCGGGAACAAAAGGAGCGGTTTCCACAGGCCGTTCAAAAGCAGCTAGTTTTTTTGTTCCACATCTCGTTTTTAATACTTGTATGATGGAGGCTGCTAGACAGGGCGAAATAGATAGATATTTGTATGCTAGTACTATTGGTATTTATCCTGATGCTCCATTATTTAAAGAAGATGAGGCATGGAATGGACCACCGCAATATACAAATTATTTTGCAGGGTGGGCTAAGAGAATGGGAGAACTCCAAGCTGAAGCATATAAATTAGAATTCGGATGGGATAAGATAGCTATTGTTCGACCTGTTAATACATATGGCCCTTTTGACTATTTTGATTCTTCTTATTCTATGGTTATTCCGTCTTTAATTAGTCGTGCCATTGCAAAAGAGAACCCTTTTGTTGTTTGGGGCGACGGCACTCCTGTTAGGGATTTTGTCTACAGTGACGATATGGCAGAAGGGCTGTTATTGGCGTTAGAAAAGAGTGCAGATTGCACCCCTATAAATCTCGGTTCTGGCACTGGTTATACTATTAAAGAATTGGTGGTGACTATTTCATCCATTGTGCCTGGATTAAATATCCAGTGGGATGCTTCAAAACCAAATGGTGAAAATATCCGAGTTGCCGACATGACTCGAGCTAAGGAACGATTAGGCTTTCAGCCAAAAGTATCACTCAAAGAAGGACTTCAAAAAACTATTGAATGGTATAGACAAAATAAAAATAAACTACCAAAACATTATAATGTGTTTTTAGAAAAAAATTTATTATACTAAAACCAGCGTAAATTAAAGCCTCGTTTGTACCATTGATTTAAATGAATAAAAAAGTAAATTTCCTTTCTGATGGCCGTAAAATCAAGTTGGGAATGGTACAGATTAATAATAGTTTTTCTAACCAAAACTATTTACCATATTCCCTGGGGTGTCTCCAGACATATGCACAGACAAATGTTCCTAATATAGATAGATTTGAGTTCTCTTTACCTATTTATTCAAGAATTCCAGTGAAAGATGCTGCATCAACCCTTTTAAACTCCGATATGATATTTTTTAGTACCTATGTATGGAATATAAAAATATCGTTAGAAATTGCTCAAAAAATAAAGCAGTCTAGACCAGAAGTCATTATGGTATTTGGAGGTCCTCAAATACCTGAGCGGATTGAGGACTTTTTACTACGGCATCGTTGTATAGATATTGCTTGTCATGGTGAAGGTGAACAGGTTTTTGCTTCTATTTTGGAAAACTGTGAGAGTGGGAACTGGGATAAGGTACCGTCTATTAGCTATATAAACAATGCTGGAAAGCTCATCCAAACTCCTAAAATCCCAAGAATTCTAGATCTTGCAAGAATTCCTTCTCCATTCTTAATGGGAACATTTGAGCCACTTATGAATAGTAATTCTCGCGAAGAATGGATTGTAATGTGGGAAACTAATAGAGGGTGTCCTTTTTCTTGCACTTTTTGTGATTGGGGCTCAGCTACTGCTTCCAAAGTATATCGTTTTGATATGGAAAGGCTTTTTAAAGATATTGATTGGTTTACCCAACACAAGATTGAGTTTGTATTTTGTTGTGATGCTAATTTTGGTATCTTTCCAAGAGATCTTGATATTGTAAAATATTTAGCTGAAAATAAGAGAAAACATGGCTATCCCAAAGCTTTCTCTGTCCAAAATACAAAAAATTCTACAATAAAATCTTACGAAATTCAGAAGGTTTTAGCAGAGGCTGGGTTAAATAAAGGTGTTACCCTTTCCATGCAATCTGTAGATGACAATACACTAAAACATATAAAAAGAGCAAATATCAAGACTACTGTTTATCAAGAGCTTCAACAAAAATTTACAGCTGATAATATTGAGACTTATACGGATATTATTTTAGGCTTACCTGCTGAAACATACGAGACTTTTGTGAATGGAGTTTCAACAGTAATGGAAAACGGCCAACATAATAGGATACAATTTTCCAATTTATCTATTCTTCCTAATGCTGAGATGGGAAATCTAGAATATCAAAAAAAGTATGGTTTTGTTATTCAAGAGACAGATATCATTAATTTGCACGGAAGCTTAGCTAAAATAGAAGAAATTATGGAAACTCAGCATCTTGTAGTAGGAACTAATACTATGCCTAAGCCTGATTGGATTAAAGTTCGAGTTTTTGCTTGGATGACAGCACTGCTCCATTTTAATAAGCTGTTACAAATTCCTTTTGTTGTTTTGCATGCTCTCTATCCTATTCGCTATCGCCACCTTATTGAAATCTTTACCAATGAAGCCCTACGATCTCCTATATTGTCTGAAATTCTAGAGTTCTTTACAGATAAAGCCATTGATATTCAAAATGGGGGTGCAGAATATTGTGAGTCAAAAACATGGTTAAATATATGGTGGCCCGTTGATGAATATATGCTCATCAAACTTTGTTTTGAAAATAAATTAAAGTTGTTTTATGAAGAATCTGAAGCAGCAATTGAAAAGTATTTATATGACAAAAATATTAAGCATCCTTCGGCTCTTCTTCATGAGAGTTTACATTTAAATCAACATCTAGTAAAAATGCCTTTTGAAAATAAAAACGTTCATTTAAACTTGTCTTATAATATTTTTGAAATTTATCAAGCGAATTTAAGAGGTACACCTACCCTATTAAAAGAGGGTGCTTATTGTTATCAAATCAATAGAGAGTCTATAATATGGTCATCATGGGAAGATTGGTTTCGTGAAGTTGTTTGGTATGGAAATAAAAAAGGAGCCTATTTATATCAGTGTAAAGCTATTCCTAAAGATTGGGTCGCATCAAATAGCCACTACGATAGCAAACTAAAAATTGTTATTTAATAACAGACTCAGAAAAAATAATTTGACTACCAGTATAATCAAAATGAAAAGGTACACATATAAAGGGTTTTAGTTTTTCCTTAATTTTATTTTGATCTTCAGGTCTAGCAAAAAGCAAGAGAAAACCTCCTCCACCAGCACCTAATAACTTTCCCCCTATAGCCCCTGCCCGCAAAGCTTCTTGATAGATTTCATCAATCTTTGGCGTTGATAACTTATCTGTTAGGCTCTTCTTAATTTTCCATGATTCATCCAACAGTTTTCCAAAATGTAAAATATCTTCATTGCTGGTAAGGATTGATATAGCCTCATCAACCATTTCATACATGGCTACTAATTCTTTCTTCTTATGGGGTATATTCTGAACCTGTTTTTTAGCAATTTCAAAGGCATACCTTGAGATGGAAGTGTAACAAAGTAATAAATGGCTCTCTAATGTAGCAAGTCTATCACGATTAATAACTATAGGTTCCACTTCAAATGCATCTGACCCACTAAACTTTATTTTATTAAGACCTCCAAATGCGGCTGCTACCTGATCTTGAGAACCAACTGTTTCTTTTAAAATATTTCTTTCAATATGAATAGCCTCTTTGGCTAAATTTTCAGATGTAACCATCTTATTTTGTAAGGCATATATTGCATTCAAAAAACCCACTACAAAAGATGAACTAGACCCAATTCCAGTTCGAGCTGGCAAATCCCCCGCATAATGGATTTCCATACCTTCTTTGATATCCATATGTCTTAACATTTCACGAATAGCAGGATGTTTTATCTGATCATTAGAAGAGACAGTTTCAATTTGAGAATAAACAATTATACTTTTGTACTCAAAAAAAGGAGGAAAGTAGCGGCATGAAATATAACAATATTTATCAATAGTTGTAGAAAGAACAGCACCTTGAAACTGTGAACTCCAAACAGGATAATCTGTTCCTCCTCCAAAAAACGAAACGCGAAATGGGGTTCTACTTATAATCATCTGAGCATTATAATTAACACAAAATCAACAAAACCCAAAAAACGAATTTTTACAAAATATAATCTTTTTGGCAATAGAAATAAATGATTACTTTTTAATCGCATCCAGATAACGATAATATATATAACTCTGTTGGATGGTCTTTTTCAAACCATCTTTTAAAGAGGTAAATGCAATATGGGGAAAATAATTAAAACATTTATGACTCCTCATAACGCGCACATGTTGACCTTCTGGTTTAGATGTATCAAATAGAATAGGACCCTTAAATTCCATAATTTCAGCAATAGTTTGAACTAATTCTTTAATAGTAATACCTTTATCAGGTACTATGATGAGCGTTTCTGGATCTCTCATAAAACTTGAATTTAATAACTCTAAAATAATTTTTGCAACATCCAAAGAGTAAACAAATTGCCTTATAGCATTGCCTGTTCCCCACACTTCTAAAGGTTTATTGTGTTTCTTAGCTAAAAAACACTTATGAATGAGAGCTTCTACAACATGCCCATCCTCTATATCCAACCTAGTGCGAGGACCATACATTGTTACCGGTGTAATCGTCGTATAAAAACATCCATATTGCTCATGTAGCAATTTTGTATGAACATCTAGCATCCGTTTTGCATAGCCATATCCTCTATTACCTTTAAATGGACTATCAACATGTAAATCTTCTTCTGTTGAAGGACGATCCTCATATACCCTATAAGCACAAGTAGAAAGTACTGAAATGAGTTTTTCAACTCCTGAAGTATGTGCTTCACTGAGAACATTCGTATTGATCTGAATATTTTCTGAAAAATACTCTGCATTATACAAAGCATTACTTTTAACTCCTCCCACTTTGGCTGCTAAATGAATAACAGATTCAGGCTTATATTTAGTAAAAATCTTTTTCACCTCTCTCAAATCAGTCAAATCGGCATCCTTTCGAGTCACAAATGTAGCTTGAGGGCATATTTCTCTAAGAGCATAACCCAGAAGCCCATCTCCACCTGTAACCAGTAGTTTGACACTCATAATGCTGTTAAAACGACTTCAGATATAAATTTGATATCTTGTGATTTCAATGAGGGGTGGTTTGGCAAAAAAAGACCACAGTGGTGAACTTTATCGGCTACAGGAAAACTTACTTTTCCATAACGTTTAACCCAAAAAGGATGAAGGCCTAGATTACCAGCTGAAAATATTCTTGTTTCAATACCATTTTCAACTAAGGCACTTACAATCCGACGTCTTTCTTCTACATCCTTGCATAAAAGACCAAAAGAAATGCTACATATCTTTGCATCAGGATCTTCCCACTGTTGAATAATAAACCTCTCTTTAAGATATTCTTTATAAAGCATGTGGTTTGCATGACGTCTCGAAATAACCCATTCAAACTTATCAATTTGTCTTAACCCTAGAAAAGCGTTTAGATCTGTAGATCGTAAATTGAATCCAGGTTCATAAAAAACAAAGGGTGTATGAAAGTCATCAATTTTATGTTCTTTTACAAGTCCTGTATGTGTTTCATGATCTAAATCCTTACTCCAACCATGACTACGAAGCATAAGGAGAAGATCATTATAGACTCTGTCATCTGTTGAAACTACTCCCCCTTCAATAGTTGAAAGTTGATGGCCAAAATAAAATGAAAAACTAGCCATATCTCCAAATGTACCTAATTTTCTTCCAAATGTTGAGGAACCAAGTGCAGCACAAGTATCTTCCAATAAAATAAATCTATATTTTTCTTTAAGTTTAAGCAATGCTTCCATCTTATGAGGAACTCCTAAAACTTGAACCAGAAAAACCGTACTTGGCATATGTTTTTTTAACAACCTCTCAAGATGATTTAGATCTAAACCAAAGGTATCAGGATCCGCTTCACACATAATGGGCTCAAAACCAAACTGA
The DNA here is from genome assembly GCA_964373325.1 of uncultured bacterium. Lineage (GTDB taxonomy): Bacteria > Bdellovibrionota > JACOXK01 > JACOXK01 > JACOXK01 > CAYJUJ01. Next base: position 4,473 of record CAYJUJ010000020.1, on the reverse strand, counting down.
ATAGCAGGAGCAACTGATGTCACCCACCCAATACTAGGTACGATAATTTTCTTATTTTTAAGACGCCCTGAACATAAAAGTACATAATACATGAGTAGATTCGCAGATGATCCAGAATTGCAAAAAACTGAATAGTTCTTTCCTAACCACCGACTCCACTTATCTTGAAATTGAAGGGTCAACTTATCTTTTGTTAAACGAGGGTAGGTTTGTAACCATGCAATAAGTTCATTAATATCATTTTTATCAATGGTATCTTCTGCTAAATAATATTTAACCATTAAAAAGGGCCTTTAAATTTAGACTTAAGCTCAGGAATATCCTCTCGAGGGGGACTTTGATTTATCAATTGATATACTGCATTTACGATACTCCGCGCGTTCGGATAAAATACGTTTTCAAGTAGCCTACTTACAGGGCAAGGTACAGGTTGTGAACCTAATCTTTTAATGGGTTTTTTTAAAAAGGCAAAAGCTTTTTCTGAAATAATTGCAGCAATTTCTGCACTTGAACCACATGTAGTCCAACTTGTATCTAGAATTAAAACTTTACCTGTTTTTTTCACTGATTGAAGAATAGTTTCCTCATCTAGAGGAACTAAGCTTATTGGATCAACAATCTCAACCTCAACACCCTGTTTACTCAAAAACTCAGCAGCTTTTAGACTTTCTGCCACCATATATGAATTGGCAACAATAGTTACATCTTGACCTTCTCTACGCCTCATAGCTCTTCCAAACGGAGCTTCATAATACCCCTCTGGAACCTCCCCAGATAAATAATAAAGCAATCGATGTTCTATTATCAAAACAGGATTGGGATCAAAAATACTTGATAAAAGAAGCCCTTTAGCATCATAAGGGGTTGTGGGCATGACAACTTTAATGCCTGGCACATGCATAAAAAAAGATTGTAAGCTTTGGGAGTGTTGAGCTCCTTGCCCCCAACTCCGACCAATAACAGCACGTATTACCACCGGCACATTCATGAGCCCACCAAACATATAAGACCATTTGGCCATCATATTAAACAACTGATCCATCGCTAGATATAAAAAATCCATTCTAATATGAACATGGACAGGCTTCATGCCGCCCAAAGCCGCACCTAAAGCAACACCTGTCATCGCACCCTCGGCAATTGGGGTATCAAATATTCTTTCTTGTCCAAAGCGCTGAAGTAAGCCTTTTGTACTTCCAAAAACAGCTTTATGATCATCTACACCTATCCCCATCACAAACACTGTTGGATCTTTCTCCATTGCTAGAAAAAGGGCCTCATTTAAAGCTTTCTCATATGAAATGACCCTCATTGCCTTTCCTTATATAGATTTTCATATAAATTTTTAAGCTCTGGAAATGGACTTTCCTCTGCAAAAACAACAGCCTCTTCAATATCACCCATAATTTCCTCTCTCAACTGCTTTAACTTATTGTCAGAAACTTTAAATTCATTTTTTAAGAAAATTTCTGCTCTTGCAATTGGATCATTTTCTATGACATATTGATGTCTGTCCTCTTCTCTATAAATTTCATTGAGATCTTCATTTGGGCCAACATGCTCCTTCCATCTTAAGGTCATATATTCAAGTAGCACCGGACCACCACCATTTCTAATAGCTTCAACTGCATCTTTCATAGTTTTATATACAATACCCACATCATTTCCATCAAGTCTTACACCACTTAATCCTAATCCTTCCACTATTTTAAACAAGCGAGTTTCCTTGCGGCGGTCAGAAATCTTAGAATGAATTGCATAACGATTATTTTCACACACAAAAATAATAGGTAAGTTTTTCAATAATGCAAAATTAATGCTTTCAAAAAAAACCCCCTCATCAACTGCTCCATCACCAAAAAAGGAAACCACCACTCGCTTTCTTCCTTGCATGTGAGATGCCAAAGCATCTCCTGTAGCAACCGGAATGGTACTTGATACAATAGCAGAACAACCCATAAGCCCTACTTCAGGCGCAACCAAGTGCATGGACCCACCCTTCCCTCGTGCACAGCCTGCATTTTTCCCATAAAGCTCTGCAAAGAGTTTTTTTAAATTACCACCTTTGGCAATATAAATTCCATGACCTCTATATGTTCCATAAATATGATCACTCGGCTTAAGCGCTAAACAAACACCAGCAGATACAGCCTCCTGGCCAATACTCAAATGGACGGGACTTTGAATTTTATCAGTTGAATATATTTCTGAAATTTTTTCCTCTATAAGTCTAATGTTTAACATAGACTTATAGAGCTTCGAATAAAGCTCTATATCTGACTGATGGATAACATGATTTTTAGAAATTGGCATATTGATCTCGTTTTAACACTGTATACGCTTTTTTTAGTTCTATAATCCCATCCTGTAAAGAAAACTGTGGTTTAAAACCTGTTTTTTCTATCTTAGCATTACTCACAATATAATCTCTCTTATCTGGATCTTCACCAACCTCTGCTTGAGTAAAGTAAAAATCGGGAATTTGTTTCTTAATTTCTTCACACAACTCTTTTTTACTGAAATTAGCTGAGCTCAATCCAACGTTATAAGGTTCATTTTTCATAAGATCAAAATTATTAATACAGTGCTCAAAAACCCGAACTACATCACGAATGTGAATATAATTTCTTTTAAAATGAGCTTGAAATAAGACTATAAATCTATCGTGTACCGCTCGATAAACAAAATCATTCACTAAAAGATCTAAACGCATTCTAGGACTAACGCCAAAAACTGTTGCAAGTCTTAAAGTGATACTATTTCCAGCACTTAAAATAACTTCTTCAGCCTCCACTTTAAGCTGTCCATACAGGGAAAGAGGCCGAAGAGGGCTCTGCTCATCGCAGAACTTGCCTTCTTCACCAATACCATAACCGCTATTAGTAGTAGGAAAAATAACTTGTTGGCTTTGACTCCGATATTTCACAAGCAGTTTAATAGCTTCTAAATTAACCGATCTAGCTTCAAGCGGAAAGTTTTGACAGAGAGGGGCTCCCGTAAGACATGCTAATGGAATAATTACATCTGCTTTTTTAATAAAACGTGAAACCAAGTCTTCATCACGAACGTCACCTCTTACAAGTGTCAAATTTTTATCAAAACAACAATCTAGAAGAGAAGTTTGCTTGTATATAAAACTATCAATGGCGGTGACTTTATGCCCCTTTTTTAATAAAAAAGGAACTAAAATACTCCCTAAATATCCAGCAGCACCTGTTACTAAAACATGCATAAAATATCTCTCCCAAAGGGCAAAATACGTTATTTGGCATTCTAGAATGCGAAACAGCATATTGCAAGGGGACAATACTTATAACTGTCCTCCATTCACATCAATAACACTACCCGTAATATAAGCTGCCGCCTCAGAACATAAAAATAATATAGGACCAACCTGTTCTTTTACTTCAGCAATGCGTCCTAAAGGAATAACTTTTTCCAGTACTTTTATACTTTCAATAGGCATTGTTTTTAAAAGCATATCTGTAAAAGTCTGACTGGGGCAGACCGCATTCACATTTATGTTAAAAGGTGCTACCTCATATGCCAATTGTCTGGTAAGCCCAATCAAGCCAGCTTTACTAGCAACATAATGAACACCTGAGATAAGACTTCTATGACGCCCGGCAATTGAGGAAACATGAACAATCTTGCCATATCTTTTTTTCTTCATCCTTAGAATAGCCTCTTGAGACATTAGAAATGCCGCACTCAAATTGACACTAAGAACAGAATTCCACTCTTGGAGAGTAATCTGCTCACATTTTTTTGCAAAATTAATAGCTGCAGAATTAATGAATATATCTATAGGTCCGATGTTATCTATATATTTAAAAAGATTTTTAATTTGAGCCTCATCACTTAAGTCAACTCTAAAAAAAATACATCTAGATTCTTGTTCCATTGGATTGCGCGACGTATAAATAACTTTTGCACCATAAGATACTAAGGCAACAGCACAAGCCTTTCCAATGCCTCTACTTCCTCCTGTAACCAGCACTATTTTATCTTTAAAATTAAAAACAACATCATTAAACACAGAAATTTTTCAAATCCTTATTTTTGATCTCTAATATAGGCATGATCTACGTCTGGCCTTGTAATAGCAAAACGAATACCTGGACGACTACCAATGCATTTAATCTGATGTTTAGTTCCTTTCTTAACTGTCACAATATCATGAGGCCCAACCTTCTTTTGCCCTTGTCCATCAATATACCACTCCCACTGACCCTCTAAGATGACCCAACATTCATCAGCATCTGGATGATAATGCATTCTATTACCTTCTCCTGGATATTGTTTAATAAGTACACCACCAAAAAAATCATTATAAACAACACGCACCGCCCAAGAGCAATCATCCCCTATCTGTTTTTTTAATTCACCCAAACTGAGTGTTGGGAGGTTTTCATATTTCCCGATAATGGTTTTACTGACTCCATCATCTTTAAGTACCTGGAGCACATTGGT
>CAYJUJ010000019.1:0-13497 GCA_964373325.1 uncultured bacterium | reverse complement strand
AAAATCATTCAGTGACTGCGCAAATTTGGCAGTTAACATCCTTCTCATAAGTACATATTTCCAAAGTAAGAACCCATTACGTAACAATTGTGGATAACATCATATGCGCTCATCGCAACTTCCTTTTCTCATCCTTTACACTCAACCGAACGTTAGATAGGTTACAACTTATGTTTTATCTATTTGGTTTTGTCTTTGCAACTTTAATATTGTGGCCCCATGAAGCAAGTGCTTGGGGCCCTGTAGCACATCTTCATTTTGCGCAAACAGTTATTTCACAAGCGGAAGTTTTGCCACTTTTTGTCCGAAATATTATTACTCAATTTCCTCAGGATTTTTACTATGGGTGCATTGCCGCTGACATTACCCTTGGCAAAAAATTTGTGGAATATATTCATAATTGTCACAACTGGGATGTGGGCCTTAAAATCTTAAGACAAGCCAAAGATAAAGCAACTGAAGCCTTTGCCTATGGTTATCTCTGCCACTTGGGGGTCGATACTGTTTCACATAATTATTTTGTGCCCTATCAACTCATTGCTTCTTTTAGAACACGAGTTTTACGCCATATTTATTGGGAGATGCGTTATGACACAATGCTTAACAAACCAGCCCTTGCAGCTTTTGCTAAAACACTTGCAAAAAAGGGGAAATATCAACATCACGATAAATATTTAGATGGGATTTTGAAAAGAACACTTTTTTCATTTCGAATGAATAGAAGAATTTTTTCGGGACTCATCCTTCTTCATGATCTTGAATCTTGGCAAAAAACAACACGAGAGTTAGTTCAGAAATCCAAGTGGGAATTGCCTCACAAGGATATTACAGAGCTTAAAAAACTAGCTGTTTCTTTCGCGCTTGATTTTCTTTCAAAATTTGAGGAATCTCGTTCTTATACAAAAGATCCTTCGGGCTATAACACCCTTGCCTGGGCTAAGAAAAAAAGAAAAGAATTTAAAAAGGCATATCGTCGAGGAGAATTAGAAACCGAAGAAATTCCAAAGCAGCTTCAAAAGATAAGAACCTCGCTCAAGAAAAAACTTCTCTCTTAATTAGCTTTTTTCGAAATAATCGAGAATTTTTTGGGCGAGACTGGAATTAATACCTGGAATTTTTGAAAGCTCCTCAACCGTTCCATATTTAATATCTTCAACGGAATCAAAATGTTTAAGAAGTTCTCTTTTGATGACAGGTCCAACACCAGGAATATGATCTAAAATAGAACCTAGCTGTGATTGCCCCCTCACCTTTTTATGATAGGTAATGGCAAAACGATGTGCTTCATCTCGAATCCCTGCTAATAAAAACTCAATGGCAGTATTTGGCTTAATCATAATAGGATTTTTACGCCCTGGTAGGTAAATTCTTTCTTGTGATGAAAGATTGGATCCTTCGCCTAATGGCTCAGGATGACGGGGGAGTTTCTTCTTGGCCAAACCTACAATGTCTAAATCGAGGTTCAATTCTTTCAAAACTTGAACACCAACCCCTAAATGTCCACGCCCTCCATCAATAATAATAAAATCTGGTAAATGCTCTTTGTTCTGGTAGCGGCGCTGTAAAATCTCTCTCATCATGGCAAAGTCATTAATACCTACAACTCTTTTAATCTTATATTTTCGATACTGGTCTTTTGCTGCCTCACCATCTTGAAAAACAACCATGGAACCCACCGCATCAGAACCCGCAATATTTGAAATATCAAAGCACTCCATTTTATGAGGATACTTTTTTAAATGAAGAAGAAATTGAACCTCTCGTAATACATCTTCTTTCCTCTCTTTTTTTTGCTTATGCTCTGAAAAAGTGATTTTAAGATTTTGTAAAGCTAAATTTAAGAGCTCTTTTTTCTGGCCCAACTTTGGACAGAGAACATGCACTTTGTGCCTCTTTTTTTGAGATAAATATTCGCTTAAGGTTTTGGTGCTAAACTGACCACCTAAAATAACTTCATCAGGGATGAAGTTATTTTCGTAGTATTGAGTGAGAAAAGAAAGTACAAGATCTTGGAGATCCTTCGGCTCAACCTCAGGATGACAGAAAAATTGAGAAATCTTTAAATGGAAATCTCTTTTGGAAAGAAGAAATCCTCCTCTTATAAAAAGAAACAAAACGTGAATCTCACCTCCTTGTGCAAAAAAAGAAATAACATCTTGATCTTTTTGACTGCGATGAATTATTTTTTGTTTTTCCATCATGGTTTCAACAGCAAAAATCCGATCTCGCACAAGAGCCGCCTCTTCATAGTTTCTTTGTTCTGAAAGTTCTTTCATTTTTTGATGCAGATTTTTTACAAGAGGGGTTGTATTTCCACGGAGGAATTCTACAAGATGACTTACATCTTCATTATATTTCTCTTTGGTAACAAAACCTACACACGGAGCAGTACAACGACCGATATCGTAAGATAAACAAGGGCGTGTTCTTCCTTTAAACTTATGATCAGAGCAATCACGAATAGGGAAAACCCGAGTGAGATAGCGCAAAACAATACGAGCCGCACCTACTGAAGAATAAGGCCCAAAATAAAGCGATTCATCAGATTGCGGCCTTCGAACCATATAAATACCGGGCCATGTATCTTTAAGAGTGACCTGAATATAAGGATAGCTTTTGTCATCCTTAAAACTCACATTGTAGCGAGGTTTATGTTTTTTGATCAAAGTGCATTCTAAAATGAAAGCTTCTGTTTCATTATGGGTTACAAAATATTCGATATCAGCAATTTTAGATACAAGTGCTTTAGTTTTAACTCGTCTATCTTTTAGAAAGTAGGATTTAACCCGATTTCTTAAATTTTTTGCCTTCCCTACATAAATGATCTCTTGAGCTTTATCCTTCATAAGATAAACACCTGGAAGTTTAGGTATTTTTGATATTTTTTCTTGAAATTTCATAAGCACTCAGTATACCGTATCCAATACATGACACAAATTCTAAATGGTAAAAAAATAGCTGAAGAAGTTAAAAAAGCTCTTAAGGAAGAGTTGAAAGCGCTCTCTCCTCTGACTCCTCGCCTTGATGCCATTTTAGTTGGCAACAATGAAGCCTCCAAAATTTATGTTTCTATGAAAAAGAAAGCCTGTTAAGATCTGGGTATGAAATCAAACGTTCATGCTTTGTCAGAAAATACTTCTGAAAAAGAACTTCTAGACCTTATTACAAAACTAAACCAAAACAAAGAGGTTAATGGAATTTTACTTCAACTCCCCCTTCCCTCACACCTTAAAAAAGATAGTTTTTTTAGCACTATTTCACCTTTAAAAGATGTCGATTGCTTTCATCCCATTAATACAGGGCTTCTTTTTGAAGGGCGCTCTTTTTTTAAACCCTGCACACCATTAGGAATTATAAGACTGCTTGAAGCAACGGGGGTTTCCCTAGAAGGAAAACATGCTGTTGTTTTAGGGCGCAGCACCCTTGTTGGAAAACCGGTAGCGCTACTTCTACTTGAAAAAAACTGTACCGTAACGCTGTGTCACTCCAAAACAAAAAATATCTTTGATATCACGAAGCAAGCAGATATTCTCATAGCCGCTATGGGAAAACCTCAGTTTATTAAAGGTGGCGCCATTAAAGAAAATGCCATTATTATTGATGTTGGTATTAATCGTCTTGAAAATAAAAAACTTGTGGGTGATGTTGATTTTGATTCTGCTTCTTCTAAAACATCGTGGATTACCCCAGTCCCAGGAGGGGTAGGACCTATGACAATTGCTATGCTTCTCTCTAATACAATCTTGGCTTTAAAACTGCAGAAGGAAAACGCATGAATTGGTTTCAAGAAAAATTTGAACAAAAAAAACCACTTGTTACATGTGAATTAACTCCGCCCCGTGGGCCTGGCATGAAAAAATTTCTAGAGAGTGCCAAAATATTAAAACCCTATGTTGATGCCATTAATATTACAGATAATCAAAGAGGAGTTATGCGCCTCTCCTCCATTGCAGCAGCAAAAATACTCCTCGAAGAAGGGCATGAACCGATTTGCCAAATTGCATGTCGAGATAAAAATAGATTAGCCCTTCAGTCAGATCTTTTAGGAGCTTACGCACTTGGAATCCGAAATATCTTGGCCCTTACAGGGGATCCTGTTCAAGGGGGTGATAATCCTGATGCTAAAAAAGTTTTTGAGTTTGAATCAGTAAAACTTCTTCGTATGCTTTCTCAGTTTAATCAGGGCTTTGCTTGGAATGGTCGAAAAATAAACCAAAAAACGGAGTTTGTTCTTGGGGCTACGGTAAACCCAACTTCTTCTAACATGGATGTGCAGCTTCGCCGTTTCGAAGAAAAACTAGAAGCGGGGGCTCGTTTTTTTCAAACCCAGGCTGTTTATGACGTCAATATTTTAGAAAAATTTATGAAACGTGTTGAGCCATTTAAAGTGCCCATTCTTATTGGAATTATTATGATGAAATCTCCAGGAACTGCAGAATTTTTAAATGAGCGTGTGCTTGGCATTACTGTTCCAGAAGACATGATTCAAGCCCTTAAAACATCTAAAAATCCTGAAGAAACAGGAGTCACTTTGGCTGCCAAACTCGTAAAACAATTTCTTGAAATTGCCCCTGGCGTTCATGTCATGGCTCCTCGCCGTGAACATCGAATTCCAGATATTTTGAAACAGGCAGATCTTGCATGACAACCAATATAACAGAACTCAAAAGAACTCCTCTTTACAAAGAACACCAAAAATTAAAAGCGAGGCTTGTACCCTTTGCTGGATGGGAAATGCCTGTCCAATACACAGGTATTCTAGAGGAACATGCGGCCGTTCGAACCAAAGCTGGACTTTTTGATGTGTCCCACATGGGAGAGTTTGAAGTCAGTGGAAAAAATGCAGAAGATTTTCTACAAAAAATGATGACAAATGAGATAGAAGGCGCCGAAAGTGGCAGAGCTATCTACACCTTTATGTGTTATGAAAACGGAGGCACTGTTGATGATCTTATTGTTTATAAGTTTTCAAAAGAGCATTTTCTGATCTGTGTTAATGCTTCTAACATTGAAAAGGATTTTGATTGGCTTAATCGTCACAAACCAAAGGATGTAAATCTTCAAAACAAAAGCGATGAAACGTGTCTTTTGGCACTTCAGGGGCCAGAGGCACAAGATATTTTTTCTGCCTACCTAGAAAAACACCATCAAAACCGTCCTTCTTTAAAATCATTTCACTTTACAGAGATGAAAACACCCCTTGATTGTATCGTAGCTCGAACTGGTTATACCGGGGAGTTAGGATATGAGTTTTTTGTTAAAAATGAACAGGCCGACGTCCTTTGGAGAGAACTTCTTGAGGTTGGACAAAAATGGGGACTTAAACCAGTCGGATTAGGGGCTCGTGACACTCTTCGTCTTGAGATGGGATATCCGCTTTACGGACATGAATTAAACCAAGACACATCCCCTCTTGAAGCAAACCTGCCTTATTTTGTTAAGCTTGAAAAAAAATATTTTTTAGGTAAAGAAAAAATGCTTGAACAAAAAGAAAAAGGATGCTCTAAATATCTGGTTCCCTTGGAACTCATAGAGCGGGGTATTGCAAGACAAGACCACCTCGTTTATTCAGCTACAGATATTCATCCTATTGGGAGAATAACTAGTGGAACACAGAGCCCCACATTAAGAAAATCAATAGCGTTGGGGTTTATTAAAAGCGAATTTAAAAATGAAAAGGAATTTTTGGTTGAAATTAGAGGAAAAAAAGTGAAGGCTAAAAAGGTAACTTTACCGTTTTATAGACATGGAGGGTAGTATATGGAATTTCCAGAAGATCTTCTTTATACAGAACAACATGAATGGGCTCATCTTGAAGATGGCATTGTGACAGTAGGTGTTACAGATTTTGCTCAACAGCAATTAGGAGATATCGTTTATTTAGATCTTCCTTCAGAAGGAGATGAGCTCAATCAAGAAGACACTTTTGGCGTTATAGAATCTGTGAAAGCTGTTTCTGACCTCTACAGCCCAGTCACAGGACAAGTAGTTGAAGTTAATACAAGCCTTTTAGAATCCCCTGAGCTCGTCAATCAAGACCCTTATGGCGAAGGCTGGATGATGAAAATTAAGGTCAATAAAAAGGAAGTAGAAGATGAGTTAAAAGAACTCCTTGATCACGAAAAATATAAAAAATTTGTTGAAGAAAAAGAAAATATAGAAGAATCAGAAGATGCTAGTGAAGAAGAAGAATGAAATACATTCCACATACACCAGACGAAATAGCTTCTATGCTAAAAACAATCGGGGTCGAAAGAGTAGAAGACCTTTTTCCAAAATCGCTACAGCAACCAGAAACTTTTGACTTTCCCAAACCCCACTCTGAAATAGAAATACGAAAAAATATTTTAGCTTTGGCTTCTAAAAACAGTGTTGATAAAAACACTTTTTTAGGTGGAGGAGCTTACGCCCATTATATTCCCCACATTGTTGATGTTTTAAGTAGCCGTAGTGAATTTGCAACTTCGTACACTCCTTATCAGCCAGAGGCTTCTCAAGGCACCCTTCAGTCCTTATTTGAATTCCAAACAATGATGGCTAGGCTCACAGGCATGGAAATTTCAAATGCCTCTATGTACGATGGTGCATCTTCTTGTGCTGAGGCTATTCTCATGTCTCTCAGGCTTCAAAAAGGACGGAAAAAAGTACTCATAGCTAAAAATCTTCACCCGCGATATCTTCAAACCTCCCTCACCTATTTGCAGGAGCAAGATATTGAAATTGAAACAATCCCGTACCATCAAAAAACAGGACAATTAGATTTAAATACACTTTCATCAAATCTGAATGATTCAGTTTGTAGCCTTCTTGTTCAATCACCTAATTATTTTGGAATTATAGAACCACTCGAAGAAATAAGTCACTCATGCAAAAACAATAAGACTTTACTTCTCACAGCTATTTCAGACCCAACAGTTCTTTCTCTTTTTCAACCACCAGGAGCGTATGGCGCTGACATTGTAGTTGGTGAAGCGCAGAGTTTAGGAAACCCAGTCAGCTTTGGTGGCCCTTATGTTGGTTTTATGACAACAAGAATGGAATTCGTAAGACAACTCCCAGGGCGCCTTGTTGGAGAAAGTGTTGATCTTAATAATAAAAGAGCTTTTACTCTCACTCTAAGCACTAGAGAGCAACATATTCGAAGGGAAAGAGCCACTTCTAATATTTGCACAAATCAAAACCTTTGTGCTCTACGCACTTCTATTTATTTAGCAACTTTAGGTAGGAAAGGCCTAAAAGAAGTAGCCACACAGTGCTATTCTAAAACAGAATATGCAAAAGAACAGTTCTCTCAAATTAAAAATGTTCAACTTAAATTTACAGGGCCTACTTATCATGAGTTCGTTTATAAAACCCCCCTTCCCTCAAAAGAAGTTTTACAAAAATTAGAAGAAAAAAATATTATTGGCGGCATTCTTTTAGAGGAAGGAATACTGTGTTGCATTACAGAATTAACTACTGCATCACAAATTGATCATTATGTGAGAGAACTACGGAGGATTGTAAGCTAGCAAGATGGAAGAAAAACTTCTTTTTGAAAAAAGTAGTCCAGGACGAGTCGGGTTTAGTTTACCGGAGCTGGATGTTCCGATTCAAAAACCCCAAGCTTCTTTAGAGCGAAAAAATCTTGATTTACCGGAATTATCGGAGCCTGATGTTGTTCGCCATTATGTCCGCCTCTCGCAATGGAATTTTTCGATAGACCAAAATTTCTATCCCTTGGGATCATGTACTATGAAATATAACCCTAAAATCAACGATTGGGGTGCCAATGTAGAAGGTTTGAGAGAGCTTCACCCCAACACCCCACCTCACCTTGCTCAAGGAGCGCTATTGCTCATGTTTGAATTAGAAGGAATGATCCGAGAATTGAGTGGCATGGATGCTGTAAGCCTTCTTCCTCTGGCAGGAGCTCAAGGGGAGTTTTGTGGACTTAAGTTGATTCGCGCCTTTCATAAATCAAAAGGAGAAAATAGAAAAAAAATTCTTATTCCAGATACTGCTCATGGCACAAATCCCGCAAGCTCTGCACTTTGTGGCTATGAAGTTGTAAAAATTCCAACAACAGAAGAGGGACTGCTCAGTCTCGACCACGTTCATAAAGAAGCAAATAAAGATGTGGCTGCCCTTATGCTCACAAACCCAAACACGCTAGGCTATCTTGAAGAAAAAATCAAAGAAATCGCTGATATTTTGCATGAAAAGGGAAGTTTTGTTTACTGTGACGGTGCTAATTTTAATGCCTTTGTAGGGCTCGCTAAAATAAGAGGTTTTGGAGTGGATGTTATTCAATTTAATCTTCATAAAACATTTTCAACTCCTCATGGAGGAGGAGGGCCTGGAAGTGGACCTGTGGGTGTTGTTCAAAAGCTAGAACCTTTTTTACCAACTCCACATATTATTAAAGAAAATAATCAATTTTCTTTGGAATGGAAAAGAAGAGAATCCATTGGAGCTCTCAATTGCTTCTACGGAAATTTTGGTATTCTCGTGCGTGCCTATATTTATATGAAAACCTTGGGTCTTGAAGGGCTTCAAAAAATAGCGCGCATGGCTGTTCTTAATGCCAATTATGTACGAGCACGGCTTAAAAAACATTACTACATTCCTTATTCTCGAAAGTTTTGCCTCCATGAAACCATTTTATCGGATAAATTCCAGGAAAAGTACGGATTCACTACTTTAGACATTGCAAAACGCCTTCTTGATTATGGATTTCACCCGCCAACCATTTACTTTCCACTTGTTGTCCAAGGCTCATTGATGATTGAACCAACAGAAAGTGAAAGTAAACAAACACTTGATGAGTTTTGCGAAGCTATGATTCAAATTTCAGAAGAGGGAAAAAAAGATCCTAAATTCTTAAAAAAGGCACCCTACACGACAAAAGTAAGAAGAGTTGATGAGGTTCGCGCCGCCAGAAACCCAGTTTTGGTTTATAAGAGGTCATCCCGGACTTGATCCGGGATCCAAGCAGGAATGACATCACTGCCGCGTTGTAAAGTAATAATCGTTAACTTTTCCCTCTTCATCAAAATAGAGAGACAACGTTTTGTAACCTACTTTGTTGACAAAAACATATAACCACCATGTTTTGTCATCACGCCCACCAAAGTAATCAGGATTGCCAAAAAGTTTTTGGATTTCCTTTTCGGTGGTCTCTCCTATTTTAATATTTTTAACAAGAACACGAGCTTGTGTGCGCTGCGCTGTGTGAGAACAAGAAAAACTAAAGAGGAGCAAACTTAGCAGTAAAATGGCGCAAATACTTTTCCTGCTCAATGATACGATATCCCCGTAGCAAATGCTTTGTTTTACAAACATTTTCAATCACCTCAATGACATAGTCCACATGGCTCTGGGTATACACCCTCCGTGGTAGAGCCAACCTTACAAGCTCCATATCGGAAGGTACCTCTTTTTTCGTGAGTTCATCCATTTTTCCAAACATAGAGGACCCAATTTCAACCCCTCGAATGCCTCCCTGGCGGTACAATTCAACAAGTAAAGCCTGCCCTGGAAATTCAGAGGGTGGAATATGAGGTAAAAAGCCTTTGGCATCAATATAAATAGCATGGCCACCTGGTGGTTGAATAATAGGTACATCTAATTCAAGTAACTTCTCTCCAAAATACTCGATAGATCGGATGCGATATTTTAAATAGTCTTCATCTAAAACTTCGATAAGACCTTGCGCAATAGCTTCTAAATCTCTTCCGGCCATTCCTCCATAGGTTGTAAATCCTTCCGTTAAAATAAGGAGATTTCTGGTTTTTTTAATCCATGCTTCATCTTTGAAAGCTAAAAAGCCACCGATGTTTCCAAAACCGTCCTTTTTAGCACTCATGAGTATTCCATCCGCATAAGAAAAAACCTCTTTTACAATTTCTTTAACAGATTTATTCTGACAGCCCTCTTCTCTTAATTTAATAAAATAAGCATTTTCGGCAAATCGTGCAGCATCAATAAAAAGAGGAATGCCATGAGGCTTAAGTATTTTTTTAGTCTCTTTTATATTTGCAAGCGAGACAGGCTGCCCTCCGCCTGTGTTATTGGTAATTGTAAGAACGCACAAAGGAATTTTATGGGGCCCTACTTCTTCAATAAAATCCTTTAACTTGAGAGTATCAATATTCCCCTTAAAGGGGTGAATATAAGATGGTTTTTTACTCACCTCTAGAGCAAGATCAATGGCCCGTCCTCCATTAAATTCAATATTGGCACGGGTTGTATCAAAATGGGTATTGGCAGGAACACAATCATCTTTTTGAATAACAGTTGAAAAAAGAATACGCTCAGCAGCGCGCCCTTGATGTGTTGGAATAACATGGGGCATTCCCATAATATCCTCTATCACTTCTTGAAACCGATAAAAACTACGAGATCCAGCGTAGGACTCATCTGCACTCATAAGATGTGCCCATTGTTCTACACTCATAGCTGCTGTTCCACTATCGGTTAATAAATCAATAAGAATATGCTCTGCTTTAATAGAAAAAAGATTGTAAAAAGCTTTTTTTAGAATTTCTTCTCGCTGAGACAGAGTTGTAAAAGAGAGGGGCTCAACAGACTTGATTTTGAACGGCTCAATAATCGTTCTCATAACACACGATACCTAAATATCCACTCATTGGTAAAGGAATTTTATAAAACTGGCAAGAAATATTTAAAAAGTAACTTTAAAATTCTGAATATGGATCCCACGCCCTACTGCGCTGCGCTTCGAAGGGCTCTGGATGACAGCTTGTGGCTGTCAAATTTATCTTGTATTCAAAAAAAAAGAGGGGTAATGAAGTTTCGTGATTCGGGTTTGCGACTTATATAAGTCATTTCATGGACAACCAGTTTTAAAAGGCATTAACTTGAGAGTTGAACCTCATGAGCTAACTGTTATTATCGGTCCATCTGGAAGTGGAAAATCCACACTTCTCCGTTGTCTTAATGGCCTTGAGATCCTTGATGAAGGAGAGGTTTTTATTGCCGATACTCACCTCAAGCGAGATGAAGATTTCCATGAAAAAAGCAAACATGTAAGAACACGTGTAGGAATTGTTTTTCAAAGCTTTAATTTATTTCCTCACTTCACTGTTTTAGAAAATATTGTCAAAGCTCCCATGATTGTGAAAAAAGTAGCAAGACATGTTGCAGAGGAGCAAGCCAAAGAACTTTTGTATAAAGTGGGCTTGATCAGCCATCTTCATCATTATCCCTCTCAACTCTCCGGTGGCCAACAACAACGAGCTGCCATTGCTCGCGCTTTGGCCATGTCTCCAGAGGTGATGCTTTACGATGAACCTACTTCTTCTCTGGATCCAAGTTTGGTCGATGAAGTTCTAGCTGTTATGAGAAAACTTCATGAAGAGGGAATGACTCAAATTGTTGTTACACACCATATGCGTTTTGCTAAAGATGTAGCTGATCAAGTTGTTTATATTGAAAATGGAAAGGTTCTTGAAGTTTCTTCACCAGAAAAAATATTTTCAACCCCTTCTGATGAGCGAACTAAAAAGTTTTTAAGAAAGTTTATATAATGAAGCTGAGTTGTTTGATTATATTTTTTATAACATTTCTTGGAATGGCACCTCTTTATTCAGAAAAACCCTCTTCTCCTATTCTTCGATGGGGCGCAGATTCAGAAGGTGGAGCTCCTTATATTTTTCAAGATCCCGCTAACCCCAGCCGAATTGTTGGTTTTGAAGTAGATTTAGTCAGTGAACTTGCCAAAGAAATGAAAATGAAGGCAGAATTTGTTCAAAACCAATGGGATAGTCTTATTCCAGGGCTTAAGCGAGGAACCTATGACATCGCTGTTAATGGACTTGAAATCACAGAAGATCGAAAAGCAGAAATTTTCTTTTCTGATCCTTATTATGTAACTTATGAACAACTGACAGTTCGAAAAGATACTAATACCATTCATTCTCTTCTCGACTGCAAAGATAAAGTTGTAGGAACGTTGAAGTTTTCCCTTGCCCAAACTATTTTGGAAGAACAAAAAAATATTCAGGTTCGAAGTTATGACGGACAAATTAATGCTTATCAGGACCTTGAAAATGGGCGGTTAGATGCCGTTCTTATGGATTTTCCTATTGCCATGTATTATGGCCAGCCCAATCCAAAGTTAAAATCTATTGATTCTCCAATCGGTCGTATGGAATACGGCATTGGTGTTCGAAAGCAAGATGCTCACTTATTAAAACAGGTAAACGAAGCGCTCACCCATCTCTCCCAAAATGGAAAATTGCGAGAAATTTATGAACGGTGGGGATTGTGGAATAATATGATGGCAGAATTTCTAAACGATAAAAAGCCATCTCGAACATCTCCAACAGAATATGAAGCTTATCTTAAAGCCATGGGTATGTCTCGTGGCTGGAAGGAAAAAATTTTACAGTATACTGGATATTTACCTCTCTTGGCTAAGGGTGCTGTTACAACAGTGCAATTGTCTTTTCTAGCTATGGCAATGGCAGTTATTTTAGGTCTTTTGATTACGCTGGTACGTCTCTATACACCCACTCCTTTTTCATGGTTTGCAACTTCTTATGTTGAGGTTGTACGTGGCACCCCTCTTCTGATTCAACTCTTTTTTATATTTTATGGTTTGCCAAGTGTTGGAATTACATTTTCTCCTTTTGTAGCCGCTTTAGTAGGATTGGGTTTAAATTATGCAGCTTACGAAGCAGAAAATTATCGAGCAGGAATTTTAGCAATCCCTCGTCATCAGCTTGAGGCAGCATTAGCATTAGGGATGTCTCGTTTCCAAGCTTTGAGACACATCATTATTCCACAAGCGATACGTATTATTATTCCGCCTGTAACTAATGATTTTATATCACTACTTAAAGATTCTTCGTTAGTTTCTGTTATCACCCTTGTTGAGCTGACCAAAGTGTACGGACAACTTGCGTCTACTTATTATGACTATTTTGGAACTGGTGTCTTAGTAGCTATTATGTATTTTCTCATTGGTTTGCCGTTTGTACGTTTATCACGATTTGCTGAAAATTATTTCTCTTTTGAGAAAAAAGCACCTGCCATCAACAAAAATTAAAAATAAGCAATAATAAATCTCTCACGAGAGGGAATTTATATGCATCACCTATCATCGTTAACATTCAGACCCACTAGACAAGCAAATCCTATAAGCGTAACAATATTTTTATTCGGGGCGTGGCGTAGCTGAAGTTAAATTGAGCAATCCTTCAGGGGAAATCTGAGAAAGATTACTTCAGGACAGGCTGGCTCAATTTAACGAATCCTGAGGAACTCTTCGTGGGATTCTCACGAAGGACCTCCTCGCTTGTAAAACTAAATTTCTGCATGTAAGAAATATTTGTGATTTCGGGGCGTGGCGTAGCCTGGTAGCGCGCTAGCATTACCGCTTTCTCTAATATTCGAACTTCGCCTTTTCAGGCTTGTTCTCATTAAGAGAAAGTCTCCGGGGAGTCTCCTTTAGAAAACGCTCCTTAATCCGCGTTTTCTGAAAGATCGACT
>CAYJUJ010000018.1:0-13519 GCA_964373325.1 uncultured bacterium | reverse complement strand
AATATGAAGACACGACGAAGTACAAAATACTGGATCCCCGCTTTCGCGGGGATGACAATAAAAATTGTGGGAATGACACTTCTCATAGGGGTTTCTGCTCATGCGGTGAAAGAAGAGGGCAGGGTTGAGGTTCCCACTGTTTACTTAAACCTAACCCAAAACATTCCTGTTATTCGAGAAGTTAAAACTTTTAATGTGGGTAGGGTTATTTCTGCTGATCCTGAAATTTGTAGCGCCCTTATTCCTCCAGAACAAGTTCGCTTGATCCACTTAAGGCCTAAATCACCGGGGCTCACAAGCCTTACAGTTTATGATACAAAAAATAAACCTCGTGTCATTTACCAAATCCAGGTTTTAACTCGCTCTCAAGGATCTATCATTTCAGATTTGAATCAACTCTTGGGTGACATTGAAGGTATAGAAATTTCTCCTGTAGGAACAAAAATTGCTATCAAGGGAGAAATTGTTTTGCCAAGGGATCTCATGCGAATTCTTGTAGTTCACAATCAGCTTAAATTTAAAGATGTTATTATTACAGCAAGGTTGAGCGATGTTTCTAAACAACTCATTGCAAAGATGATTGAAAAAAGTATTTCTGAAAATCCAAAATTAAAAAATATTGCAAGTAAAATTTCAGTGAGAGCTATTAAAGATCATTTTCGAATTATGGGAGTTGTTGATACGGCTGAGCAAAAAGCAGACATTCTAAAAATTGCTCAAGAATACATTCCTACCTTTTTTAGACCTGAGTGGGCCAAGGACTGGGAGGTTTATGAACCAGATATTAAGATTGTAGATTTGATTGATGTGGCTCAAGTTAAAAAGGAAACTCCAAAGGCTCCTTCCATGATCAAAATTACAGTGCGTTATGTTGAGATGAATAAAAACTATGTCAATCAATTTGGAATTGATTGGGGGCCGGGAATTAAAGATACATCTGAATTAGAAGTGTCTTCAGAAAAACTAGGTGTTTTAGGAACTGTGACCGGAACTATTAATAGTCTTATCCCAAAACTAAAAACGGCTAAAGAACTTGGATTAGCTAGAGAGCTTCAGGCATTTGAAATTTTAGTGAATGATAAAGAAGAAGGAGAAATTAAGAATACGACCAATATTCCTTATCCAGTTATTGGGAACCTAGGGCAGGAAGGAACTGAGTTTGCAGAAACAGGTTTAACAGCATTTATGAAGCCAGAATTAATTGGGGATGCTGAGAGTAGAATGAGGCTTCAATTAAAATTTATACTAAGCACTTTAGCAGGTTACACAAGCGGTCGTCCTTCTGTGACTTCTAATGAACTTAAAACTGCAGTAGCGCTGCGGCCTGGACAAAGTGCTTCGATTGGTGGGTTGGTGACGACCTCTCTTGGTAAAGAGTATAACCGTCTTCCTAAATCAACAGGTGTTTCTGATCCTATTATTCGACTTTTTAGATCCAAATCTTTTAGAGATAATAAATCTCAATTTGTGATTTTTATCACCCCTGAAATTATGACTGATACGAAAATTTCTTCTGAGGCTGCTTCTATTGGCAAAAAATTTAATATTAAATTACCTGCTGGGAAGGGAGAGGCAGAGAAGGAAAATAAGGAACCTGTTGAGCCAGTGGACCGCAGCCCTGCAGAAAAATAAAAGGAAGCTACGATGAGTGCATCATCGCAACAACATTAATAATATGGCGCATATTTTAACCATATTTGGAGGCAAGGATGGAGTTGGTAAATCCGTTTTTGCTGCTAATTTTGCTCTTGCCTATTATAAGGAGCAAGGCAAAAGAACACTCCTTTTAGATCTTGATCCCGAGCATTGTGGTGATCAAAGTCTGATCTTTGCAACAGCCATACCTAGAACTTTGAGCTCCCTCTCTGACAGTGCGAGATTCGACATGTCTATTCTTCAAAGTTGCGTTTCAAAACATACTTCCGGGCTTGAAATCATGCAGGGTTATCGTGAGAGTTTTGAAAAAAATCAGCTCGTCGCTGTTTTTATAGATAAGGTTTTAAGAGAGTGTAGGCGCCATTATGATCTTATCGTAATTGATGGAGGCTCCATTCTTACACCTTTTATTGTAAAGGCCTTTGAATTAAGCTCTGCCATTTTTGTTGTTTCTAATCCAGAAATTCTAACCTTATCTCAAACAAAAAAAGCTCTAGATCAAATCAAGGCACTTTTATTTCCAAAAGAGATGATTAAAGTAGTGCTTAATAAGTATAGTGAGCAGAGTCTTATTTCTCCACAGGCTGTTCAAGAACATTTAGGGCATCCTCTTTTTGCAGCTATTCCAGAAGATTCCGCAACCTGTGCCTATGCTCTGGCTAAGGGCCAACCTTTTACCCTTTATCAGCTTAGAAGTGCAGTTGCCAGGGGTTATTACCAGCTGATCCAAGTTATCCAACAAAAAAGGGTTTTAGAAAGTTTGAGTGAGATTCGAAAACCAAGGGTAGCTGCTAAAGTTCAAGAATCCTATGAAGAATTGAAAGCAACAGGAACAGAAGGAGCGCCCCTTAGACTTTATAGAAGGGGAGCTAGAGCCCAAACATCTAAAGATCCTAGAACGCAGCTTAAATTAACCATTCACCAACAACTCACAGAAGCAATGAATTTAAAAAAGTTGGATACTGCTGCCATTGAAGCCGATCCTTCTAAAAAAGCCGAGCTTCAGGAAAAAGCAAAAAAAGCTATTCTAACACTTTTAGAAAAGGAAGATGTGAGTTCTTTTTCTCAACATGAAAGGGCTGCTCTCGTAAAAGAAATTTTAGATGAAGCCTTGGGATTAGGGCCTCTAGAATCTCTTTTAGCTGTTGATGAAGTGGATGAACTTATGGTGAATGCCAAAGTTCATCTTTATATTGAGAAAAAAGGAAAGATTATTTTAACAAGTTTATCTTTTACCTCTGATGCTCAGCTTTTAACAGTTATTGAAAGAATTGTGGCCCCCCTGGGGCGTCGTATTGATGAACAAACCCCTTATTGCGATGCTCGTCTTCCTGATGGCTCTCGTGTTCATGCTATTATTCCACCCCTTTCTATTCAGGGCCCCATGATTACAATTCGAAAATTTTCAAGGGTTCCATTGACCGTTGAGGATCTTATTCGATTTGGTTCTATGTCATCCAACATGGCAGATTTTTTCAAAGCCTGTATTGAGGCAAAATTAAATATTGTTATTTCAGGTGGAACGGGTTCTGGTAAAACTACTCTTTTAAATGTTTTGTCTTCTTTTATTCCATCGCAGGAAAGAATTCTTACAATTGAGGACTCTGCAGAATTGCAACTCAAACAACCTCATGTGGCAAGGCTTGAAGCACGACCCCCCAATATTGAAGGAAAGGGTGCAGTGACAATTAGGGATCTTGTCAAAAACTCACTTCGAATGAGGCCTGATCGAATTGTTATTGGAGAGTGTCGAAGTGGAGAAGCACTCGATATGCTCCAAGCCATGAATACAGGGCACGATGGATCGCTCACGACCGTGCATGCTAATTCACCGAGGGATTGTCTTTCTCGTCTTGAGACACTTGTCATGATGGCACAAATGGATTTACCGGCCCGTGCCATTCGTGATCAAGTTGCCTCGGCCCTTGACGTTGTTATTCAGATTGCTCGCCTCTCTGATGGATCCAGAAGAATAACTCAAGTATCGGAAATAGTTGGCATGGAGGGGGATGTAATTACCATGCAGGATATTTTTGTTTTTCAACAAACCGGAGTTTCAGCAGATCGAAAAGTACAAGGCGTTATGAAGGCAACAGGTTTTGTGCCTCATTTTGTAGAGAAGCTAAAACAAAAAGGTATCGTATTACCTGAGGGGTTATTTAATAAGTGATAGTCAATTGTCATCCCGAGCGAGTTTTTCTGTCCTGTCATCCTTCGCCTCAGGGCTCAGGATGACAAGACAGAAACAGAAGGTGTTCGATGGAACTTCTTATTGCACTTACAATTGGAGCGTTAGTTTTTTGGGTTATTTTTTCGAATTTCGATAAAATAAGTCAAAAGTTTTCTTTCTCTTTGTCTGATTCCGTTGATGCAATTGCGCGGGATTTGGATAGTCTTTTCATTGAGATTCCTCGAAAAAAAATTCTTACTTATCTTGTAGTGGCTTCCTCTATTGGTTTTTTATTATGGTTCTTTCTCTTGCTACCTTATTGGTATTTGGGGCTGGTTTTTGGGATAGGGTGGATTTTGTTTGTCTTAAAAATACCTAGAAAAGTAACGGGCATTCTTATTCAAAGGCGAACAGCCAAATTTAATTCTCAAATGATTGATGGTTTAACCCTTATTTCCAATGCTTTAAAGTCAGGGCTTTCTATTGTGCAAGCCATTGGCATTGTTGTGGATGAAATGCCCAATCCCTTTTCTCAAGAATTTAATTTAGTTCTCTCTCAACAAAGGGTGGGTGTTCCCCTTGATGAAGCTTTTGTAAAATTAGCAGAGCGAGTTCCTTCTGAAGACGTAGAAATGTTTGTCACAGCTATTGTTATTTTAAGAGAAACTGGCGGTAATTTATCAGAAACATTTGATACGGTTGTTCACACCATTCGAGAAAGAATTAAGGTTGAGAAAAAAATTTCCTCCATGGTTTTTATGGGAATTATGCAGGGAGGAATCATTACGGCTATTCCCTTTTTGTTACTTTTGGTACTCTATGTTGTGGATCCAGAGCACGTTCAGATTTTATTCACGAGTGTGTGGGGGTACATGATCTTGGGTGCGATGATTACGATGCAAATTATTGGAGGCTTAATAATTAAGAAAATTGTGACGATACGAGTGTAGAGGGACTGACAGAGGAAAGGAAAATGAAAAAGTACTTAATTTTATTAGTTTTTTTACTTTGGCTGCCATTAGGTTTTTGTGGGCAAGTCAATTCGGAAAAGGGAAGTTATTCTATAGGCTGGACAGAGCTTAAAATAGGAGGCTCTGGATTTAATCTTGAGTTACAAAGAACTTATAACAGCCTTTCCACTCATATGGGCCTTTTTGGTTATGGATGGCGTACTAATCTTCAGTCTGAATTTGAGATGCTACCTAATGGATTTATTAAAATTTGGGATGGAGCGGGGTTTGGAACTGTTTTTAAACCAGAAAAGCTTTCCGAAGCAGTTAAAAAGGAGCTTGCAAAAGCGGTTTTAAAAAAACTACCTCAATCAGAGCAAACTAGTAGCAACGAAGAAAAGCTAAAAACAAATTCAGAATTTTTGCAGCAAAAACTGAATGAAATTGTTATCGATACGGTTGTTAAAAAATTTCCCACTGACAAACAAACTGACATGAAGGCAAAAATCACTCAAAGTTCTGTGCTCAGAGAGCGTTGGGCAAACTTATTTGGTGTATCTGTTTTTAAATTTCCATTGGATACCACTTTTGAATCTAATGATAGAGGGCCTGAAAAACTGGAATATAAAAACTTTACGGTGCGTGTAGGTTCCACTCTTAAAACAGAACCAGGCTATGTTCGTACTTTTCTAGTTACAGGACAAAAACAGTTTTTTGATAATTCCGGGCGCTTGATTCGAGAGCAGGATGTGTCGGGGAATTATCTTTCTTATTCTTATGTTGATAATCATACCCATAAGTACAAAGTTGAAATGATCAAAAATAAAATTGGGCAGTTCATTAAACTTAAATATAACAAGCAAGGTTTTATTTCTGAAGCTTCTTCTTCTGACGGAAATAAGGTTACTTACAAGTATAGTGAAAAAAACCACCTTATGGAGTCGGTTGATGCAGCAAAAAATAAATTCATTTATGAATATGATGAAAACTATAACTTAACCAGGGTCAAGCACCCAGAGGCAGAAGAGCTTATGGCTTATTTCCCTGATAACCGCCTTAAGTCTTATGAAGTGAAGGGTACTGGGCTTATTACATCCTATAGTTATTGGCCAGAAAAGGATGTGGGTACTGCCATGCATAATAAGACAACTATTAAAAGGACATATAAAAGTGGCGATTATCAATCCTCTCAAATTGTGAGTTTCGAAAGGTGGTATGGAGTTCGAGAAAACTTAACACCGTATCTTAAAAAACAAAAAATCGTTCGAGGCAATGAAACAGAAGAAACAGAGTTTAGCGAATGTTGTGGTAAACCCTTGAGCATTGTAAAAACCATTCAAGATCCAACAACTAGAAAACCAACCTCGGTGGTTAAGGCGAGCTTTAAGTATGATACTTTAGGAAGACTTGTCGAAAAAGTACAGCCTGATGGTGAGGTTGTTGCTCTTACTTATCATGAAGGAAAATTAAATCATAAGGTTAAAAGAGTTGTACGTGGAAATCTAGATCTTCAGTTTGAATATAATGAAGGGGGAGATGTAAAAACAGCCACAAAGCTCGAAAAAATTGGTGATTTAACTCAAAAAACCACAATATTTATTAATTATGATGCTAGGGGACGAGTTAAGACGATTACAGATAAAGGTGATAAGGAAGCGGTGAGAGTTGTCACTTTTGAACATAATGCTTCAGGGCAACCTATTAAGATAGGGCTTCAAGGTATTGGAGAAATTTTTGTTCAGTATGATGCCAATGGCAAGATTGTAGATATTAAGTCAAAGAAGGGGCAAGAAGTCGCCGTTAAGGTAACCGAGGCCTTCACAAAGCTTCTTAACATTTTAGAACATGCTGGAGTTAATTTGAGTTTGTGACAGAACGTCAAGGTTGTGAACGTTTAGAGTGTTTAGGATGTGTACATAGCTAACTTATTGAAATTGCTGGATCCAGGGCTCGGCCCTGGATGACAAAGAGTGTTTTTTAACAGTTTTAGAGAGTATTTATAAAGAAAACAGTTTTTAAATTATTGATATTATTTAGTTATTTAATAGCACCTCTAATTGGCACTACCCTTGCAGAATAATAGGGTGAAAAGATTTCAATCAGAGGAGGAGTAGATATGAAATACTTGAGTACATTGTTCGCTATTTTAGGGATTGTAGTGATGGCAACACCATCTTTTGCGCTTACTCCCGAAGAGATTAAAAGCATTTGTAGCACTGAGGTTTCGAAGACAGATGTATCAGTAGCTTTGGCGGCTCTTAGAGATGGTGAGAAAATAACAATTGGTGGAGTTACCTATAAGAAAGTAGGTAGCGAAATTAAAGTTGTTATTGAATAATTTTGCTTAATTTACAGGGTACCCTAATAGAATAAAAAAAGAGACAGTCTCCGTATACGGAGACTGTCTCTTTTTTTATTCCTTATTCACCCAAATCTTCTGTACCTTTTCCCAACTATTCTTAACCCAATGGGTTGTTTGAGGTATAAGATTCATACTTATAACCACATAAAGGGCTAAAATCACAACAGCCACTTTAAATAATTTCTCGAGCATTAATGTTAAGGTAGCACGGGTGTCGTTACTTGTCATTGGAAGTACTGCGTGCTATTGCTTTGTCATTCTGAGCCGTTAGGCGAAGAATCTCCTATTCTGGGGATCCTTCGCTTGCGCTCAGGATGACATAAAGAAGGAGAGAGAATATATGGCTAAGAAGAAAAATATAAAAGGTGTTGTGTTTGGAGCGGCCGTTCTAGTTCTTGTAGGGCTTGTTGTTTTTCTGGGCCTTCAGAAAAAGCAATCTGTAAGTGCTGATAGATTTATGGTGGGTGTTCCACAAGAGCCTGACACTTTGCACCCTCTTTTTTCTCAAACAATGGTTTCAACTGAGGTGCAAGGGCTTCTTTTTGAAGGAATGGTTGAATATGACGACGAGTGGCGACTGAATCCTAGAATAGTTGAGTCTATTCCTACTCTTGAAAATGGTGGGCTTGTTAAACTCTCTGGTAATCGAATTCAGACAACGTGGAAATTAAAGGAAGGTATTAAATGGAGTGATGGTTGGCCTATTACAGTAGAGGATTTTATCTTTGCCTATAAAGTTATTATGGATAATCGTGTTCCAGTCGTGAGCCGTGATATGGAAAACCGTATTGAAAAAATGGAAGCACCAGATCCAAGAACCCTTGTTGTGACATGGAAAGAACCTTATGCCTATACCTTTCTAGGGCATTCTTTTTTACCAAAGCATATTTTAGAGGCCTCCTATCTTAAAGACCCAGAAAAATTTCATGAACATGAATATAATAGAAATCCACTGGGCAATGGCCCCTATGTTCTTAAAGAATGGAAGCCAGGTGCTTATGTTTCTGCCTCTCAAAATCCAAATTACTACGGTGATAAACCTCAATTTCAAAATATTATTTATAAATTTACAGGAGGAACAACAACACTTGAATCTGATATTGTGACTCGAAATATTGATGCCATTTCACCAACGGGAACAGATCTTTCCCAAATTCTTGATTTTGAAAAACGGAAAGGAAATGAATTTCAATTTGGATATGTGGATGGCATGGTGTGGGAGCATATCGATTTCAATGTAGATGAACCACGCTTTCAAGATAAAAGGGTGCGGCAAGCGCTTCTTTATGGTCTTAATCGAGAAGAAATGGTCCAAAGACTTTTTGCTGGCAAACAATCGGTTGCGCACAGTTGGCTTCCCCCAAAACATTATGGGTATGATGCCAATGTGAAAAAATATCCCTATGATCCAGAGAAAGCAAAAGAGCTCTTAGAGGAAGCAGGGTGGAAAGTGGGACCCAATGGGGTGCGTATTAATAAAAAAGGAGAAAAGCTCAGTTTTATATTGATGACAACAGCAGGTAATAAAGTGCGTGAAGATATCCAACAACTTATTCAGGAAGATTGGAAAAAAATAGGGGTGAAAATCGAAATTCAAAATCAGCCTGCAAAAGTGTTGTTTGGAGATACGCTTAACAAAAGAAAATACAAGCATCTTCTTCTTTACGCATTAGTTTATAGCCCTATTTCCGATGGGGAATCAGGGTGGACAAGTAAAAATATTCCAAGTGCAAAAAATAATTGGCAAGGGCAGAACACAACAGGGTGGCGAAACTCCGAGATTGATGTGATTGACTCACAGGTGCCAGTAACACTGGAAGAAGAAAAAAGAAAAGAGCTTCTCAAAAAAGAGCAAGTCATTTGGGTAGAAGAATTACCAGCTTTGCCTCTTTTCTGGCGTGCTGATGTTACGGTTATTAGAAAGGGTATTGAAAACTGGAAGCCAACAGGAACAAGTACTCCTGTGACTTGGAATGTGGAGTACTGGAGACCAGTAGCTGAATGATCTTTTTTCTTCTAAGGAGAGTGTTTCAAACGCTTCTTGTGCTTTTTTTCCTTTCATTTGCAGTGTATTACAGTATGGGAATTATGCCAGGCGACCCCATTGAACTTCTCATCACTTCCGATCCACGCGTAAAACCAGAAGATGTTGCACGGCTTAAAAAAATCTATGGGTTAGATCAACCTATTCATATTCGCTATGTGAAATGGTTGAAACAGGTTTTAAAAGGTGATCTTGGCTATTCACGAACCTATAAAGGGGTGAGTACAATATCACTTCTTAAAGAAAGAATTCCTAATTCCTTAAAACTCATGATGTGTGCTTTTATTTTAAGTCTTCTGATTGCTATTCCTATTGGTGTTTACTCAGCGGTCAAGCAGTACTCCTACTTTGATTACATTGCTAATTTTTTTGCTTTTATTGGAATTTCTATTCCATCTTTTTGGTTGGGCCTTATGTTTGTGGTTGTTTTTGCAGAAAAGCTTCAAATGTTTCCATCTTCTGGAATTCAAACACCAGGGGTTGAAAGCATTATTGATAAAATGCGATACATGGTGCTGCCCATTATTGTTTTAAGCATTCAAAGTATTGGAGCGTGGGTTCGGTACATGAGATCAAGCCTTTTAGAAGTTATTAAACGTGATTACATTCAAACGGCCAGGGCTAAAGGGGTTGATGAGGATACTGTTCTTTTTAAGCATGCTTTTAAAAATGCTTTGATTCCTGTTATTACCATTATGGCGTTATCTTTACCTGATTTAGTAAGTGGTGCTCTTATTACCGAAACTATTTTTTCTTGGCCAGGAATGGGAAAACTTCTTTACGATTCTATTATCAATACAGATTATTATGTAGCGATGGTGAGTTTTTTATTTTTAGCGGTACTTACCATGTTTTCTAATTTTTTAGCAGACATTCTCTATGCTGTTGTGGATCCAAGAATTCGCTATGCAAAACACTAAAAATCAAAACGATAGTGAACGTTCCGATAGTCCGCTACTTTTAGCATGGAAACGTTTTGTTCATCATAAATTGGCGCAAGTGAGCATGGGGGTTCTTCTTGTCCTTATTATGGGAGCTGTTTTTGCTCCGTGGATTGCAAGCTTTTTTGGAGTTTCATTTCATGATACGGGGGCAGGGTCTTTTTTGGGTTCATCACGTCAGCATCTTTTAGGAACGGATAATTTAGGGAGAGACGTTCTGGCCCGCCTTCTTTATGGGGGAAGAATTTCTTTATCTATAGGCATTGTTGCAGCCATTATGTCGGCCATGATTGGAACTATTATTGGTGCTATGGCGGGTTATTTTGGCGGAGCTCTTGATACTCTTCTTATGAGGTTTACAGATGCTATGCTGTCGTTACCGGTACTTCCTTTTATGATACTTCTTGCCGCTATTGATTTGGAAAAGGCCCTTCCTTTTTTGCCGGAGCGGTGGATTCATGGAAATGAAGCAAGCATGGTGAAGCTTATTATTATTGTTGTTTTTTTTGGGTGGATGACGGTAGCACGCCTTGTTCGTGGAAGTACTTTATCTCTTCGAGAAATAGAATTTGTTCTTTCAGCCAAAGCAGTTGGAGTTTCCCAATATAAAATAGTATTGCGCCACATTATTCCAAACTGCGTGGCTCCTATTATTGTGGCTTCCACTTTAACAGTAGGTGGCATTATTCTTTATGAATCAGTTCTTAGTTTTTTGGGATTGGGTATTCAACCACCTATTCCCTCATGGGGGAATATGCTTCAGGAAGCACAAGACTATTTAAGAAGTTCTCCCCTTCTTGCTTTCTATCCAGGGCTTCTCATTCTTATAACTGTTGTGTCTTTTAATTTTATAGGTGACGGGCTTAGGGACGCCTTCGATCCCCGTTTTGTCATGGGGAAGAAATAGAAGGTGTAATATGCATTTTTGTCATCCTGAGTGTATTTTCTGTCATCCTGAGTGTAACGAAGGATCTCCTAATTTACTAAGATCGTTCCAGTTTGGATTTGTTGATTCAATGAGATTTATTTTCTTCTGGCGAGTCCAACCCTTAATTTTTTTCTCCATGGCAATCGCTGTATAAGGATCTGAAAAATCAGCTAAATAAACTAATTTTTTAGTATTGTATTTACTCGTAAAACCAAGAATAAGATTCTCTTTGTGTTCAAAAACTCTTTTCTCCAGGTTACTTGTTACACCTGTGTACAAGACAGTATTCCATTCATTAGTCATGATATAAACCCAATAAGTTTTTTCTTCCATGGTGATTTCATAGTTTATATATTTTCAATCTTCAATGATTTTTGGAGATCCTTCGCCTAGCGGCTCAGGATGACAGAAAAAAAAGGCTCAGGATGACAAGCATCTGTCATTCTGAGGCTCTGCCGAAGAATCCCCATATTATTCTTCGTCATCAATTTTTGGAGATCCTTCGCCTAGCGGCTCAGGATGACAGAAAAAAAAAGCTCAGGATGACAAGCATCTGTCATTCTGAGGCTCTGCCGAAGAATCCCCTAATCTAAGATTTTATAGAAAGCTCTCTCACAAAAAGGTTGCGGACTTCATCTACTCTTTGAACAAGCTCTTCTTTTTTCCAATGAGATGTTTGGATGGGAGGGAGGATTTTAACTTTCAGAAGTCCTGGGATGATTTTGATACTTCCTTTTTTTAAGTGTTTATAAGCATTGAAAACAATCATAGGAACTATGGGTAATTTTGTTTGTATGGCCAAATGAAAAGCCCCTTTTTTGAAGGGAAGAAGCTTTCCATCGATACTTCTAGTTCCCTCTGGGCAAAAAAATACGGAGTATTTGTGTTTATTAATTTTATCATAAACTTTCTCCATGCTTCTCATGGCTCTAATGTGGTTAGATCGATCTACCGGAATTTGTCCTGAAATATAAAACATCCATCCTAAAAAGGGGTATCGAAGCATTTCTTTTTTTCCAATGGCAAATGTTTTTTTTGGAAGAATGCTTGGGAAAATAAAAATATCTAAAAGGCTTTGATGGTTGCCAATAAAAATAGCGGGGGTTTTTGGAATATTTTCTTGGTCAGAAACATCAAGCTTAAGACCACAAATCCAAAGCATGGTTTTCCCCATAAGGGGTTTTACAATGTCTGAAGCCTTCATGCTATTACATGTAAAAACTGCGATAATAATGGTAATAAGAGAAAAAATACTTATAAAAATAATAATTCCTAAAATAGATAGAATGTTTCTTATGATAGAGATCATTTATTTTTAAGAGCTGTATCTAGATCTGCTATTAAATCATCTACATGTTCTATGCCAACAGAGAGGCGAATAAGACCGTCAGAAATACCAAGGCTTTCTCGTATGTTTTGAGGAACCGAGGCATGAGTCATCATGGCAGGATGCTCTATGAGAGACTCAACCCCCCCTAAGCTTTCTGCAAGAGAAAAAATTTTAGTTTTTTGAAGTACAGATTTAGCATCGGAAAGATTTCCTTTTAATATAAAACTAATCATTCCTCCAAACCCTTTCATCTGTTTTTTAGCTAATGTATGTTGAGGGTGACTGGTGCGCCCTGGGTAAATAACTTTTTTGACTTTGGGGTGAAACTCTAAAAATTCTGCTATTTTTTTTGCATTTTCCTCATGTCGTTTCATGCGAAGCGCTAGGGTTTTAATTCCTCGTAGCACTAGAAAGCAATCAAAGGGGCTAGGCACTGCCCCAATTGAGTTTTGAAGAAAGTAGAGTTTTTTAGCAAGCTCTTCATTATTGGTAACGCACACGCCACCAATAACATCACTATGACCATTAATAAACTTTGTTGTTGAGTGAACAACAATGTCAGCTCCAAAAGAAAGAGGGTTTTGAAAGTAGGGGCTCATAAACGTGTTATCAACAATACTTACAAGTTTATTTTCTTTGGCCAAAGAAATGCTTTCTTTAAGATCAATGAGTTTTAAAAGTGGGTTTGTTGGAGTTTCAATCCACACAGCCCGTGTATTTTTTTTAATATTTTTTTTAAAGTTTTTAACATCACAAAGATCAACAAAGGAAAATTGCAGCCCGTTTAATTTTAAAACTTTTTCAAAAAGCCTATAGGTGCCGCCGTATACATCGTCAGCACAGACAATGTGATCTCCACTTTGGAAAAGGTGCATGATGGTTGTTGTAGCAGCACAACCTGAAGCAAAAGCGAGGCCATATTTTCCACCTTCTAGGGCCGCCACATTTTCTTCTAAAACCTTTCGTGTGGGATTTCCCGTTCTAGAATACTCAAAGCCCTTGTGTTTACCTGGGCTTGATTGAACATACGTGCTTGTCTGGAAAATAGGGGTCATAATGGCGCCAGTTGAAGGATCTGGTTCAACACCCGCATGAATGACTTTTGTTTCAAACCGATGTTTTTTTTCTGACATAAAAA
>CAYJUJ010000017.1:13943-14339 GCA_964373325.1 uncultured bacterium | reverse complement strand
AGTCAAGAGCTCTCCTACATAGATCGCAAAAACCAAGCACGCTAATGAAAAAATAATTAAGGAAAACCTCATGTTAGAATAAAGTATAAATGAAGGGTGATAGTGCTGAGCCCTCTGTTAAAACTATCAATATTCCTAGAAGAAATAAAAACATCACAACAGGAAGAAGCCACCATTTTTTATTAACCTTTAAAAAATCCCAAAATTCTTTCAATACTAATAGTTTATTCATGTTGATACCCTCCCCTTAATCCAATGGAAAAGTTTCATGCCAATTTTCAAATGCTTTTTTATTTTTTTGTTCATTTTTATCTAAAATATAATTTCCTATAACAAGATAATCCATATTTGTGCCCATAAAACAATTATAAGCATCACGAGGTGAACCCACAATGG
>CAYJUJ010000017.1:3075-13933 GCA_964373325.1 uncultured bacterium | reverse complement strand
CCCCCCTTACATTAAAAGAAGTATTGATAATAACAGGCACCCCTGTCAACTGGTAAAATTCTCTAATCAAATCATAATAGAGAGGATTATCTTCTCTCTTGATCGTTTGTATTCGGGCTGAGCCATCCACATGAGTTACTGCTGGAATGATCCTTTTATTCTCCCGAACTTGTGCTACAAGGAGCATGTAAGGGCTTTCACGATCGAGTTCAAAATACTCATTCACATGTTCATAAAGAACAGTAGGCGCAAAAGGTCTAAAACTTTCTCTAAATTTAATTTTAAGATTGACCTTATCCTTCATTTTAGAATCTCTTGCATCAGCTAAAATACTGCGTCCTCCTAAGGCGCGAGGGCCAAATTCCATTCTCCCCTGAAACCACCCAATAACATTTTGGGAAGCCAATAGCTTGGCTGTTCGCTTAATAATTTCTGTTTGAGAGTGCTTATGATAAGTAGCACCACATGGGTCCAATACGTTTTGAATTTCTTGATCGGAAAATTCGGGCCCTAAATAAGCATGAGGCATGGGAGGTGCTTCTCTGGCCTTATTCAAAACAGAATAATAAGCAAGGGTTGCAGCCCCTATAGCTCCTCCTGCATCACCCGCTGCTGGTTGAATATAAATATTTTCAAAACCTGCTTCTCGAAGAACTCTGCCATTGGCAACGCAGTTAAGAGCAACCCCTCCTGCAAGACAAAGGTTTTTCATTCCTGTTTCTTTTCTTGCAAAACGAGCAATTCGCAGCACAACCTCCTCTGTCACTTTTTGAATACTAGCTGCTACATCAAAATCATCTTGGGTGAGGCGTGCCTCACCCGTTCTTCTAGGCCTTCCTAAAACCTTCTCAAACTTTCGACCTGTCATTCGAAGGCCATAAGTGAAAGAAAAATACTCAAGGTTTAATTTAAAACTTCCGTCTTCTTTGACCTCAATCAATTTGTTGAGAATCAAATCATAGTATTTAGGCTTTCCATAAGGAGCCAGTCCCATAACCTTATACTCGCCACTGTTCACTTTAAATCCCAAAAAATAAGTAAAAGCACTATAGAGAAGACCCAGGGAGTGGGGAAAGCAAATTTCTTTCTGGAGGTAAATTCTTTTTCCTTGCCCATAACCACAAGTAGTAGTTGACCACTCGCCTACACCATCCAAAGTAATAATAGCTGCCTCCGGGAAGGGAGAACAGAAAAACGTACTAGCCGCATGAGCTTCGTGGTGTTCTGGAAAAATAATGCGGCCTTTATAATCTAACTTTTTTCTAATGGTTGAAGAAATCCACATTTTACTCCGAATCCACAAGGGTATTGATTTTAAAAAAGAACCCACCCCTAATGGAGCAGTTGAAATATGAGTAGATAAAATCCGATCAAACTTTACAAAGGGTTTTTCGTAGAAAGCAACGTAAGAGAGATACCTTGACTCAATGCCCGCTTGCTTTAAGCAAAAAGCAACAGCATTCTCTGGATAAGAAAAATCATGCTTTTTTCTTGTAAAACGTTCTTCTTGAGCTGCAGCTACAACAACTCCATCTTTTAAAAGGCATGCGGCAGAATCGTGATAAAAGCAGGATAAACCTAAAACATACATAGTTAAAATTGTTTAGAGTAAGTTTCTAAATTCAACTCCTTTTGTGCTTTTTCTTGCCAAAAAGAATGACCCTCTTTTTTAAATGTATTGAGATCATCCTTACCCAAGATTTTCCTGATAAGTCCAATAGGGGTTACTACCAAAAAATAAAAAAGAAGAAGAATAATTGTTGTATTGATCACCCCTAAAACATGTCCTAACTTAAGCCATGCCCTCCAAAGAGGTTGCAAGGGTTTTAAAAACTTGATCAGCTTATCCTTTCTCATAGAACAATATGCTTATCTGATCTTTGAGAGTGAGGCAACTTTTTCTTGATTAACGTTTATTTTTAGTCTAATTCTTATAAACACTGGATCCCTGCCTTTACAGGGATGACAAGAAAGAAACTCATGAAAATTGCCATACCTAAAGAAACACGAACGGGGGAATGTCGAGTTGCACTTGTTCCTGAGTCGTGCAAAAAATTAATACAAGCGGGATATACGATCTCCGTAGAAAAAGGAGCTGGAGAAGCTTCCTTCTATTTAGATGAGTCTTATCGTGAGGTTGGCTGTTCGGTTGAGAATGATCCGGCGGCAATGATTGGCTCTGCAAACATCGTTCTTAAGGTCAATCCTCCCACAATTGATTCAGCAGGTAGAAACGAGGTCGAGTGGATGCGCGAAGGTACAGTATTATTAGCGTCACTTATGCCTCTTCGCTACCTCGATGCTGTAAGGCAACTTGCAAGGCGAAAAATAACTGCTTTTTCTACAGATGCAATACCACGAACCACGCGTGCACAGGCCATGGATACACTTTCTTCTATGGCCAATATCACTGGATATAAAGGAGTTTTACTTGCTGCTTCTGAACTCAGTAAATATTTTCCTATGTTTATGACGGCCGCTGGCACAGTTTTTCCAGCGAAGGTTTTTATTATTGGTGCTGCGGTTGCGGGTCTGCAAGCAATTGCAACTGCTAGGCGATTGGGTGCCAACGTCACAGCAACCGATGTGCGCCCTGAGGTTAAAGAACAGATTGAAAGTCTCGGAGCTAAGTATGTAGGAATCGAACTCCAAGAAAATGTCTCTGCAGGTGGTGGCTATGCCAAAGAGTTGTCCCAAGAAGATAAACTTCGACAACGTGAGCTTTTAGCACAGCAGTGTGCGGGAGTTGACATAGTTATTACGACCGCACTCATCGGTGGTGTTTTTGCACCGAAACTTATTACAGCTGAGATGGTTAAAAAAATGCGCCCTGGTTCCATCATTATAGATCTCGGAGCAGATGGCGGTGGTAATTGTGAACTATCTAGGCCCGGTGAAACTGTCCTTATAGATGGAGTCAAAATTATAGCACCACTCAATCTCCCATCTACAATGCCCACACATGCAAGCCTCTTATTCTCACGTAACTTAACTGCCTTTGTTCAGGCATTTACAAAGGATAAAATATTCCAGCTAGATCTCTCTGATGATATACAAAAGGGTTCTATGATTACTCATGGTGGAGTGGTCGTAAACCCTCGCATTAAAGAAGCTCTGGAGAAAAAAATATGAATACCGAACCTTTAGTTCTCGATTACTGGTCCATGTTATTTGTTTTTGTACTAGCTACTTTTATTGGTATAGGTGTCGTTCGTCGTGTTTCGCGCTTATTGCACACGCCACTGATGTCTATCACTAACGCTATTTCAGCTATTGCTGTTGTTGGTTCCATCATCGTCACTGGATCAGATCACCCATTACCCATACGGATTCTTGGAGCCATTGCTCTATTTTCCTCCATGACCAATATTGTAAGCGGTTTTTTGATTACAGACCGTATGCTCAAAATGTTTAAGATAGAAAGGAAGCCAAAGAAATGATCGACGTATTTACCCAACTTTCCTACGTTGTTGCAACGGTACTTTTCATTTTCTCATTGCATTGGATGAATAATCCAAAGAGTGCACGCTACGGTGTTTATTCGGGTGTAGCAGCAATGTTCCTTGCAATAGTGGCAACATGGGCGCAGCCAGCAATCATCATCCATCATGGATGGATCATAATCGCAATTGGCCTAGGCTTTGCTGTGGGTGTACCTCTTTCACGTGTTCCTTTAACTGCTGTTCCACAACGAACAGCACTCTCCCATGCCTTCGGCGGACTTGCAGCTGGCCTTGTAGGTACGGCTAAATATTTCTTATGGTTAGGCGAAGCACAACAAAATCTCACAACTTTTCGCATGACAGCCATCATTGTTGAAATCGTTCTTGGCTATCTAACCTTTACTGGCAGTCTCATGGCGGCTGGAAAACTCCAGGGGATCAAATGGATTCCACAACGACCTGTCACTTACCCACTACAGAATGTTGGCAACATAGGCCTTCTTTTACTAGCTTTGGGATTGGGCATAGCATTAGTCATAAATCCCGTCGCAGGTTGGTCTTCCACAGTATTTATAGCAATCATTGCTCTAGCGCTAGTGTTTGGTGTGTTATTCATCATCCCCATTGGCGGAGCAGACATGCCAACCGTTATTTCTATTTTAAATTCTTATGCAGGACTTGCGGCAGTAGCTATGGGTTTTGTACTTGATAACAAGCTCTTGATCGTAGCTGGCGCACTCGATGGCTCGAGCGGTTTGATTCTGTCTATTATCATGTGTAAGGCTATGAACCGTTCATTTGTCAATGTGCTCTTTGGTGCGTTTGGTCAGGTACAAGAAGTGCAGGCCCAAGGTGAACAAAAAGTTTATAAATCTGAAACTCCGGAAGGAGCTGCACAAATTCTTGAACAAGCAAGTCTCGTTGTCATTATTCCTGGTTATGGCATGGCCGTTTCACAGGCTCAACATAAGGTACGTGAGCTTTATGATCAATTGAAGCAACGCGGTATTACTGTGAAGTTTGCTATTCACCCTGTGGCAGGCAGAATGCCAGGACACATGAATGTGCTTTTGGCAGAAGCAGAAATTCCCTATACCGATCTAGTGGAAATGGATGAAATTAACCCAGATATGCCACAGTGTGATGTTGCCTTAGTTCTTGGTGCGAATGATGTTGTAAATCCAGCAGCACGATATAATAAGGGAAGCCCTATTTATGGAATGCCGATCATCGATGCAGACAAAGCTAAAACTATTTTTGCCGTTAAGCGCAGTAAAAACCCAGGATTCGCCGGCATTGAAAACGAGTTATACTACTCGGACAAAACATGGATGCTTTTTGGTGATGCCAAAGCCGTTATTAGCGACCTCGTCAAACAACTTTCAGGCAGCCACTAGTAATCATCTATATCTTCTTCAGGTTCTTCTTCAGGAATATCGTCAGAGCCAAGATCTTCTTCCTTAGGAACATCTGTTACCGTACCTGCATTTGATTGCCCTTCGTCAGAAGGTTGCGTTAATGCGCCAGAATCTGGTGGGGTTTCGGATTCCTGAGTTGGTGGTGTTGTTTGAGATGCATCGGGTGTAGCCCCTGGTGTGGGTTCTGTTGCTTCTTCTAAATTTAAGTTTTCAGTTTTTTGAGATTTTTTAGATAAATAATACCCTCCAAGAGCCAAAGCCACTCCTGCTAAAACAAGTACTACAATAAGTCCTTTTTTCATAAACTTCCTCCTCTAATAGTTACCCTTCCCTAGTCTTCCTCTCCCATCAAGGGAGAGGACTTGAGGTGAAGGTGAGTATTGTGTAGCAGAATACACCAGAAAAATAAAGCACTCACTTTTCAAAGGGAAAACGGAAAAAATCAATCTTAAGATGTGTAAAGATTTTATTCAAATAGAGATAGTCCGAAACAACAATATAAGCGTCTGAGGGTAGCTTTTTTTCAGGCTTTAGGGGAATCATCCCAGTAGAGCTATTTCCAGAGTAATTTATAATAGAAACAATATCTTTACCGCCTGGATAAGTGTAAATAAAATAAAAGAGAACTTTAAAAACCAAAAATTCAAATATCAAAGGATTATTAAGGGAATGGTCGGATGCAAATTGAACATGAATATCTTGCCCCTCTCTCATAGCTTCAGAAATGTGGTAAATAACATCTAAAATTGAAAACCACTCATCAAAGTTGACATGTAATTTACGATCATGAGTTTTAAACCTGCCAAATATTTTTTTAGCATCAAAAGAAACACGGGCTTCTATAAGTTGTTTTTCTAAAAGATTTGTTTCTCCATCATAATAGAAACCAAAGCTTTCGTTTTCCCGTGTTACTTGTTTCAACTTATCCCACTGAGAAGCGGGTAAAGAAATAACAACAGGAATAGCTAATCCAACATCACGGATAGTGTCCCTTTGCATAAAAAGAGAAAGCTCTCGTATAAACCTATTCCCTTCTGATGAAACTGCAGAAATAAGCTTAAGCGGTTTTAGTTTTGGTTCTGAAACTTCCACAGTTTTGCCATGACACTGACATTTTCCTGATTTAAGAGCTTCTATAACTCGACTTTCGAGTTCTTGGGCTATTGAAAGATTAATTGAAAAGCTTATTTTGAGATAGCCTTTTGGGTCTTTGAAAGAAGATTGTCCTCCCCGCCCTATTTTTTTAGGTTGTTTTGTATAAACAATATAATGAAATAAAGAAGGTTCTTTACAATCTCGATATAATCCAATCTCTTTTTCCAAGCTTTGATGACATAAAACTTGATCTTGGCTAAAAACAAGATCAGACGCTTGAATCAAAGCAGGCAATAATAGAATTGTCAGAAAAACTCTCAATATCATTTTTATTCAAAAGTGAGTGATTGATTTTCCAAATAATTTTGCCATTCGTACTGAAAAATATCTTCAGTTCCTTTGAAACAATCACCATTGATTGTCGCTTCTTGGAATGGAATGTTTATAAGAAAACTAAAATCTCTCATATCAGGGGGTAAGGTAAATCTACTTCTGGTATTCACGTCAAGACGCCCTTCCTGCTCGCTTGTTATCAAACGAACTAAATCCTCATTACGACTCGTTTCACTTAAAAACAGGGCTATTTTTTCATAAAGCTTTGAAAAAATATCGGCTTCAACGCCATCATAAACATAACCTAAATTAAATGTTACATAATCCACAAAATCATAATTTGTGGTTACCCACTCCCTCACCTCTTCTTTCCACATCCATTTCCAATTGATACCTAATTTGCCCCATCTTACTTTAACTCCTTCTTTTTTTACCTCTCGATGCCTTTGTCTTTCAAAAAAGCCTTTCATGTCTACTTCTGCCCAAATATCCTTAGAAAAAATCTGCACACCTTCTGCGATCACACCTAAAGCCAGCCCCCTCTGAAAACCTCCAAAACCATCACGATAACTAAGAGCTATCTGTTGACATGCAAATCCTGGAATACGATATGACACATCAATACCCTCGCCTGAAGAAAACCATGCCGTAAGATCATCTAAATGAAGATAAGGGGGAATATAAACATCTACCAAATGACGCCATACCTCTGAATTTTCTCCCCCCACATGCTCTAAAAACATCTTTTGAATGGGTGCTTTTTGAAATGTTTGTGCTCCCAATTCACCTTTACTTTGCTCTAACTCTTCGACTGTGGGCCATAAAACTTCTAATGTCATAGAACAATCACAATAATGAATTTGAGTTGCTGTATTGAAGTAAAAACGAAATGCCTTACTGCCATCTTGATTTTCTTTAATCCTAAATTGTTTTGGCAAATAGTAAAAAAGAGTTGAGTTTGCATCATCTCCAAAAAAACGAATTCCATGAACCTTTCGATATTTATCAATAGGAGCAGGCTTTGCCAGTGCTATTGAAAATGAGATTAAAAACACGAAAAATATTTTTTTAATCACCGCGCCCCCTTTTCTCCAGGTCTTTGACAAAGTCAGCATTCAAACCACTTGAAGAGAGATGTGGCATTTGAACAATTACATACTGCTTCGCCCAAGCAGTTTTAAAATAACTTAAATCAAATGTTTGCTGTCTTTTATAATAAAATTGGGCATCCAAAGAATAATATTTTACTGATAAAGAATGAGTTTTTTCTGCTCCACTCACTCCAGGGTTTATCTCAACACGCCTCTCCAACATGGAGGAGAAAAAAAGAACCTGAAGGGCTTGTTGATAATAACGGTCCAAAGCTTCATAACTTCCTTTGAGTTCAATCTGAATAAAACCTTGTTTTCTTAAATACTCAAATTCTTCTTCAAAATCAGCCTGAGCCAAAATAAAGTTGTATCCCTTTCTTTCAACAAGGTGCTTATAAACATCGCTCACTGAATAAGTCATTTTAAAACCCTCAATATTCCAGGTAGAATAAAAATCATAAATAATGGCCCCACCGTTAAAAACACCCGAAAGAAGCTTATCAGTCCACTCCCAAAGTGCTTCTCCCCAAACCGTTACTTGAACAAAAACGCCATCTTCCAAATCAAAAAGCTGCACACCCTCTTGTAAGATATGACGATTGAGTATCTCAACTTTAATATCCTTTTCATTCTGTGGAGAGAGCCAGTTATCTACATAAGTAAGGTCACCCACTTTCATGAGCTCAAAAGTAGTAATTTCAGGATATTGAGCCCTTACTTTTTGTTTAATATCTTCAGGCAAAGGGTGCGCCTCTAAATGAAAACTATAAATAGCAACAGGCCCACGGAACTCTGGATGAAAGGGAATATAATATTGATGCAAATCATAACCCTCTCCTTTACGTTTCATTCTCATACTCATGGGGTGATACCACGCTAAGTGCTTATTCTCGCTATCAAGATAGACAAAGTAATTTTCGTAGCCTTGAATTTTAAGAGGTGTCACTGACGCATCAATTTCAGGACAGAAACAAAAGGCAACAAATAGGAATAGAAAAATCTTCTTCATGGTTTTAACGCAATTTCAAAATGAAATACAATCTTCTTATTGATAACCAGATCCCGATTAACCATGACGGTTAAAGGATAAGTTAATTGATTTAATTCTTCTGCATCCTTTTCCCACACAGATATGTTATAAAAATTATCCATCCATTTTCTATAAAAAATATTTTGAATGGCAGATTCAAGATAAAGACGCGAATAATCATTTTTTTCATAAATAGAGGCAATGGGTTTGCGTACTGTATCAAGCGTAACGCTAGCAATAAAAAAATCTTGTACAAAAGAATGATCAAAATAAATTTCTCCCTCCAAAACAATATCTTGTGCCAAACGATACTTTTCTATGTCAGCTAAAAATGTCAAATAAACATGATGGCCTACTAGAGAAACTTCTATCTCATCACTGGTTAGAAAATCATAATAATAAAAAAAACGCCCATCTATGTTTCCTTGAGGTAAAAGACGTTGAACATGAGCATATTTTTGCTGCAACTCCAATTCTATATCCTCAAAAGGTAGTTCAAAATCTAAAACAAGTTCTCCTTTATTTTCATCAATAGAAAAAAGCTCTGGTTTTTCTTTCTCTAATACAACATGGGTTGGAAAGAAAAAATAATGATCTTTTTCGAATTCTTTTTGAAATAAGTAATAGTCTTGTTCTATGACGACAGGAGGAAAAAGTGGCATACCATTGTGAAAAGAACTCCCTTGCAAAAAGCCCAGCAACAATAAAAAAGGTATCATTTTCATTGTGTTTGACTCCTTAAAAAAACAGGGATGGTTACCTTTGAGGTTATGGGATAGGTAGCATAAACATCCAAAGTAACTGGACCTGGTTTTCGATGGAATAAACGATGAGATCTATAACAACCATTCCAAAGAAAACTGTCTGGGGCGGGTTTATGAGGGTGTGTCATCTGAACAGTAGGGCCAATTTCTGGATAATACTTTCTCCAGGCGCGTCTAAAGCAAGCGTCACACGCGTAATAATCTTTCCCATCAATTTCCTCAAAACCACCCTCCATAAAATTACTCTTAAAAAATACATTTACCTTTTCTTCAATAGAATTAGCAACTCCTCTTTTTTCCTCTACTCCTTTTGTATTAAAAAATGTAAGGGAAAAGGGAATATCTTTTCTTTTTCCATCAAACAAACAGGTGCTTTCATGAGATGAAATTTTTTTTTCATAATAATTTCCACCCAAAATCCTTCCCCCTGCCCCATAAAGACTATAAAAATAGTGAAAAAAAGCCCTTACTGAATAGAGATAAAGTGTTTCTCTATCAATAAAACTTGGATCAAATTGCTCTACTTTACATTCTCTTATGATCCATTTCCCCTCATCAAATAAATTCCGTCTCCAAAGCGGGCACGTTAGTTTTTGAATAACATCCTCTGGTACAATAAGTTTCCACTGCCCTTGAATTTCACTTGCATAAAATTTAAAAGAAAGAGATGCGAGCAAACCATTTCCACTCATGACTTTTCTTATAAAGAGATTCCTGGCCTCCTCTGCACCAAAAGTAAGGGTTACTAAAAACCCTTCTTCCATCCT
Organism: uncultured bacterium; assembly: GCA_964373325.1. Taxonomy (GTDB): domain Bacteria; phylum Bdellovibrionota; class JACOXK01; order JACOXK01; family JACOXK01; genus CAYJUJ01. Next base: position 3,992 of record CAYJUJ010000017.1, on the reverse strand, counting down.
AAAGCGCTCTATGACTGGATCATCCTGAAAATCAAAAGTTTGGTCAAAATGCACTATATTAACATCAGTCCCCTCTTGATATCGCTCTGGCAATTCCAAATAAGCTTCTTCTGGAATGAGTGGAAGAAATCGCACCCCCTCCCCCAATTCTTTTTTCGCCTTATTTTTTTCCTCTTCCATCTTTTCTTCATCAAAGCCAATAGCAAAAACAATTTTGTTCTGATCTTTTATTTCTACAAATTCTTTATTTACTTTAAGGATAGGAACAACATGATAAAGTTCTTGATAAAGATCGTCCTTATAACAACGAATAGATAAAGAAGGGCACTCTTGTCTCAGGGTTGGTGCGTGATAATCCGTAAAATAAGGATAACACCCCGCACATGTAACACATGTAACAAAAAATACCCCTAAAACAAATAATTTCATAAAACTATTTACTCTCGCTATCTGCTTTAAGCTTTTTTAAAAGATTTTTGTGTTCAACCTCAATTTGAGGATATTCTGAAATTAACCCTTCCACATATTCAGTCCTCTTCATTTCAAAAGCCTTGCGAATAACATCCACAACAAGAGTTTTTGGGAAAACTTCTAAAGGCATTTTACCCACTGGTTTTAGGGTAATGGTGTGTTTTAAATAATCAAAAAGATTACCTTTAATTTCAACAACCCTTTGTTCACTCCCTTCAAATTTTCTTCTATCAAATGACCAACGTAACACTGCATCACCTTTCACTAAGTCTTTTACATCATTTTCATCTACATGTTCTCCCCTCTTGTATTTCTCACGCATTTCTTGAGTTAGGTCTTTTTGTACAAAAAAATCGTTCATAAATTCTCGAGCTAAAAATTCATCCAGAAGTGCTCTTAAATTAACTTCACTTTCCCCTGTTAAACTTCCTGCTGAAATAAAAATA
>CAYJUJ010000017.1:0-3065 GCA_964373325.1 uncultured bacterium | reverse complement strand
AAAATATTTTTGGAGTAGCTTTCTTTAACTTTTCCCCATACGTGATGAAAATCAACCCTTCCATATTGTTTATAAGATAAACTTAACGTTGACTCTAATTCTTTATGAAGTTGATAAGCATTGTATTCGAAACGAGCCGTAAAGTTATTATATTGAATGGGATATTTAATCTTGAGTGAATAGGCCGTCCATCCGCCTCCTGATAAAAAGTTTAAAGCCAACGCTAACGAATCCTCTGGATTTTCTACTTCAAATCGCACAGGAATGGCTCCTCCCAAGTGAATTCCAGCATTCATATCAGCCAACAAAGTATGTTTAGCACGAAAACTATCAATAACAGAACTACCCTCTTCTTTTGCGTCCATACTTAAAGCAAAACCACGAGCATCAACAATATGGGGCCTGTCAAAGCCTTGCCATCCCTCAAATTTGAAATCCTCTTCTGAATAAGGCTCAGCATAAAAAATAAAAGAATACATCGAACTACCTTTGAAAGGATTATAAGCTATAGAAACAACAGGTTCTTCTCTTGTATGTCTTGAAAAATCAATGTTAAACTCCCTAGGCAAATAATATAATTTTCTTGAATTCTCACTATCTAAGTAAAAGATAGCGTTTTCTTTTCCCTCTGTAGGAGCAAAAGGAAGTAAAATAGCCTCCGCATAAGAAAGAAATACAAGGTTGACCAGAAAAACAATTATCCTCATCATAAAACACCCCCACAAACAAAATAAGTTTAAACAAAAATTCTCAATGTATTTTGGATTGCACGAGAATTCCAGAAAAAAGACCAGCCGTCTTCATAGCACAGTGATATGATAGAAGCAACCTATTTTGATTAAAAAATAGGCTACTTTTCTATCTCTAAAGCATGAATTCAAACACATGTTTTGTGATAATGATGCATTTTTTATAAATCACTATATCAAAATTTACCCTATTTTAAACAACAGTGACAAATAAAATCTGCAAAATATGCAGGTTTTTATTGACATATTTTTGAGGTTGTGCGAAGTTGGCTTCAACAGTGGCAATTCATAAAAAAACAATCAAAAAGGCTAAAAAGGGGGGAGGAAAAATGACAATTTCTAGTCTTTTGCAAATTTTAAAAGAAAAGAAGGTGCGTTTTTTGCGCCTACAGTTTACCGACATCATGGGTCAGGCAAAAAACGTAGAAGTTCCTGAAATTCAGTTTCAAAAAGCACTTGAAGGAGAAATTCTTTTTGACGGCTCTTCAATAGAGGGTTTTTCTAGAATTGAAGAATCAGACATGCTTCTTAAACCCGATCTTGAAACTTTTAAAATTTTTCCATGGGAAGATCAAAGAGGTCGCGTAGCTCGTCTTATCTGCGATGTTTATAATCCAGACGAAACACCCTTTTTAGGTTGCCCACGACTTGCCCTTAAACAAGTTGTCGAAGAAGCAAAGGAACTTGGTTACACCATGATGGCAGGCCCCGAAGCTGAGTTTTTCCTTTTCCTGAAAGATGAGAAAGGAAATATCACAACTAACACCCACGATGCAGGTGGTTATTTTGATTTAACCCCTGTTGATATGGGGGAAGAAGCAAGACGAGACATTGTAAATGTTTTAAATGAAATGGGTTTTGAAGTGGAAGCCGCCCACCATGAAGTGGCTCCTGGTCAACATGAGATCGACTTTAAATATGCTGACGCCATAACAACTGCCGACAATATTAGTACTTTCAAATTTGTTGTTAAAAAAGTTGCTAATGATCATGGTTTACACGCCACTTTCATGCCAAAACCTGTTTTTGGAATTAATGGTTCTGGTATGCACACTCACCAATCCCTTTTCCGAGGAGATAAAAATGCTTTTTATGATCCTGATGCTGAATACCAACTCAGTAAAGTAGCTCTCAACTACATGGGTGGAATTCTAAGACATGCAAAAGCCTTCATAGCTATAACAAATCCAACTGTTAACTCTTATAAAAGACTCGTTCCAGGTTACGAAGCCCCAACGCATATTGCATGGTCGCTTAGAAATAGAAGCCCGCTTATTCGTATCCCAGCAAAAAGAGGTCAAAGCACCCGCTGCGAAGTAAGAGTTCCAGACCCTGCTTGCAACCCATATTTAGCCCTTGCTGTCATGCTTAAAGCTGGGCTTGATGGTGTTAAAAATGAAATAGATGCAGGAGCTCCAGTTAATAAAAATGTTTACACCATGAGTCATCGGGAAAGAGCAAGGCTTAAAGTTGAAAGTGCACCCAAAGATTTAAGTGATGCCTTAAGATATTTAGCAAAAGACGAAATCATTGTTTCAGCTTTGGGTGAACACATTTACTCAAACTTCGTAAGAGCTAAAAAACAAGAGTGGCAGGAATATATTGCGCAAGTTCATCCATGGGAAGTGGATCGCTATTTAGCTAGTTTCTAAGAGACGAGGCCAGGCCAAATTGAAAAGAGGTGGCAAGAAAAGAAAATGAAAATCAACGCAACAGGTATTCGTACTGGACAAATATTGGATATTGATGGTGTGCTTTATCGGGTCCATTATGTACATCACCTAACAGCTGGAAACTGGCGCTCCAGCATGCAAACAAAACTCAAAAACTTAAAAACAGGGGTTATTTCTGATCGCCGCTTTCGTGCAGATGAAAGGGTTGAGAAGGCAACGCTTGAAGAAAAGACTATGGAATGGCTTTATAAAGATAATATGGGTTATCATTTTATGGATAGCGATACTTATGAACAACTTACTCTATCGGAAGATGTCGTTGGAGATATTGAACGATATTTTGTTGCAGGATGCAAAGTTGATATTTCTTTCTATGAAGGAAAATCCATTGGCATTACTCTTCCAACAACTGTTAATCTTAAAGTTGTTGAAACCCAACCTGGTATTAAAAGAGCTTCTGCAAGCTCTTCACCAAAACCAGCAACACTTGAAACAGGCTTAATCGTTCAAGTACCTCAATTCGTCGAAGCTGGTGACACTGTGAAAGTCAATACAGACACTGGCGAATACATCGAACGAATGTAGTTAAGTGTGGCTTGCCCACCGGCGTCACCCCCAAACTTTCACTCATCGCGATGGATGC